>NZ_JARJHW010000015.1:0-69726 GCF_040560175.1 Streptomyces panacea | reverse complement strand
CGCGTTCTGGGAGAGCCGGGCCTTCTACGACTCCTTCATGGCGCGCTCCCACGACCGGCTGGCCGCCGCGCAGTCGGGCACGTTCAAGGACGCCCAGGCCAAGCTTTTCGACTACCGCTTCGATGTGAAGACGGGCTTCGAGCCGAGGTTCACCGACGCGGACGTGGTGCGGGTCGCGCACTGCAAGGTGCACGAGGACCGCGCCGAGCACTTCGCGCTGATGCAGGAGAAGGTGTGGAATCCGGCGATGGCCGGTTCGCCGGGGATGGTGCGCGGGGTGTTCGGCGACGCGCCGGGCAACGAGTTCCTGGTGCTCTCGATGTGGCAGTCGGCCGCCGAGCACGGCAAGTACCGGATCGAGCGCGTGGAACGGCTCTCGCTGCGCGCGCAGACCGCCGCGGACGTGGCGGCGCTGGCGGGCGACGTCGTCCAGCTCGAACCGGGCTGGACGGTGTGACGCCGCGAGTGCGGAGCGGATGACGGCGCGGCGAGCGGGACAGGTACGGCGAGCGGGACAGGTACGGAGCGTGCGGCGACTGGTGCGCGCGGTACGCGGACGGCGCGACGCCGGGGGCCGCCGCCCGGTCCGGAGCCGCGCGATCTAGGGTCGACCCATGGTGAGACCGCGACGCATCGTCCTAGTCCGGCACGGCGAGTCGGAGGGAAACGCCGACGACACGGTGTACGAACGTCAGCCCGACCATGCCCTCGGGCTCACCGAGACCGGCTGGCGCCAGGCCGAGGAGACGGGCGCGCGGCTGCGTGAGGTCTTCGGCCGCGAGCGCGTGAGCGTGTACGTGTCGCCGTACCGCCGCACCCACGAGACGTTCCGCGCCTTCGGCCTGGACCCGGAGCTGGTGCGGGCACGCGAGGAGCCCCGCCTGCGCGAACAGGACTGGGGCAACTGGCAGGACCATGAGGACGTACGCCTCCAGAAGGCGTACCGCGACGCCTACGGGCACTTCTTCTACCGCTTCGCCCAGGGCGAGTCCGGCGCCGACGTGTACGACCGGGTCGGCGCCTTCCTGGAGAGCCTCCACCGGAGCTTCGAGGCGGCCGACCACCCCGCGAACGTGCTGCTGATCACCCACGGTCTGACCATGCGGCTTTTCTGTATGCGCTGGTTCCACTGGTCCGTCGCCGAGTTCGAGTCGCTGTCCAACCCCTGCAACGGGGAGTCCCGGACACTGTTGCTCGGCGAGGACGGGCGTTACACGCTGGACAGGCCGTTCGAGCGCTGGCGGACCCCGGAGCCGTACGGCATCACCGGTTAGAGTGAGGGAGCGATGACCGCTGACACCACACTCCCTCCGCTCGACCCGCGCTTCCGGCGCGCCCTGGCCAGTCTGCGTGGGCTCTCCGTAGGAGACGCGCTCGGCTCACAGTTCTTCGTCCCCGTGAACTATCCGCTGCTGAAGCGGCGCGAACTGCCGCCCGGCCCGTGGCAGTGGACGGACGACGCCGAGATGGCCACCTCGGTCCTGGCCGTCCTCGCCGTCCACGGACGCGTCGACCAGGACGCGCTCGCCCACTCCTTCGCCACGCACCACGACTTCGACCGCGGTTACGGCCCCGCGGTGAACCGCATGCTCCGGCTGGTCCGGGAAGGCGGCGACTGGCGGGAGCTGGCCTCAGGACTCTTCAACGGCCAGGGCTCATGGGGCAACGGCGCCGCCATGCGTATCGCGCCGCTCGGCGCCTGGTACGCCGACGATCCCGAGCAGGCCACGCACCAGGCCGAGATCTCCGCGTACACCACGCATCAGCACCGTGAGGCCGTGGCGGGCGCCATGGCGGTGGCCGCCGCGACCGCCATCGCCGCCGGCCCGGCCGGACCGCCCGCACCGAAGGACCTGCTCGACGGAGTCATCGAGCTCGTGCCCCGCAGCGCCGTGGGAGCCGGGCTGCGCCGGGCGCGGGACATGCTCGACTACGACGACGCCGGAACGGTCGCCGCGGTGCTCGGCAGCGGACGGCGTACGACGGCGCATGACACGGTCCCGTTCGCGCTCTGGTCGGCGGCCCGTTCGCTCGGCGACTTCGAGCGGGCGTTCTGGAACACGGCGCAGGTGGGCGGTGACGTCGACACGAACTGCGCGATCGTCGGGGGAGTGGTGGCCGCGGTGAGCGCCGGTGCACCCCCGGCGCGGTGGGTGGAGCAGACGGAGTCGCTGCCCGACTGGCTGCCGGTCGGCCCGCGGTAGAGCGGCGGATCGGTAGAGGCGCCGCCTTCTTGGGAGTCACTGCCGCGCACCTCTTCAGGAGGCGCGCCCGTCGCTACTGTCACGGTCCCGCCACAGACTCGCTCCGGCGCAAGCGCTCCCGCCGCACGGCGCTAGCCTCGCCCCATGCCGCCTCGTTGATCATCGACGGGCGTGCGCCTACGTGAGCCCGGGATCCAGCGCCGACCTGTCGCCGTGCGCGTGGCACCGGGCGGTGAGGGGGGCTCGTGTCAGAGACGCCGTCGAATTCGAGTAAGGAACCGGAATCGGCACCGGGAGGGGATCCGGAGCCGAGGTCACCGCGTGAAGCCACCGCGGAGCAGGACATCCAGGACGCGGTGCCGCAGCCGCGGGCCGTATCGACGCGCAAGGAAGAACCGGCGCGCACGACTGCTCCGGCGCGTGCCGGAGGCGCGGGGCAGACGCGCCCCGCGCCCCACCGGACCCCACCCACGCACACCGGACGCCGGCCGCTGGAGCCGCTGCCGGCCAACTGGCAGCAGTGGCAGTCGCCGCAGCACGATCCTCCCGCCTGGATCGGTGAGATCGGCTCCGTCGAGCCCGCGCGCATCAGCGTCGCCGCTCTGTGGTGCGTCGCCGTCACCGGCCTGCTCAGCGGGCTGCTGCTCGGCGACGGGCTCGGGCTCAACCTGCTGATCGTGACCGTGCCGGCCGCGCTCGCCGCGTACTTCGCCGCGCGTGACGCCGGACGGCGACTGCGCCCGTGGACCCTGGTCTGGGCCGTCGGCGGCGTCGCGCTGCTCTCGGTTCCCGCCCTGCGTGACGCCGGCTGGCCGACGTTCCTCGCCGTCACGTCCGCGCTGGCGCTCGGTTCGCTCGCTCTGCACGGCTGCCGCACCTGGCTCGGCGTCCTTCTCGGCCCGTTCGGGCTGCTCGGTTCGCTCGGCACAGGAGTGTTCTGGGGTCTCCGGGGTGTGCGCGAGCGGGCCGAGGGCTCGCGCGGGCGCTGGGCACCCGTCCTCCGTACGGCGGCGGTCGCCCTCGTACTGCTGATCGTGTTCGGCGCGCTCTTCGCGAGCGCCGACGCCGCCTTCGCCGATCTGCTCGGCGGCCTGGCGCCCGACGTCTCGGTCGCCGACGGACCGTGGCGCACGCTGCTCTTCGTCCTCGGCCTCGTCGGGGCGCTCGCCGCCGCGCACACGGCCGCGGCGCCGCTGCGCTGGGACCGGATCACGGTGCGGCCCGGAGCGCCGCGTGGCCGCGTCGAGTGGGCGCTGCCGCTGATCGTGCTCAACCTGCTCTTCGCCGTGTTCATCGGCGTCCAGCTGACGGTGCTGTTCGGCGGCTACGACAAGGTCCTGAGCGAGACCGACCTGACGTACTCCGAGTACGCCACGCAGGGCTTCTGGCAGCTGCTCGGCGCCACCCTCCTCACCCTCCTCGTGATCGGTCTCGCCCGGCGCTGGGCGCCGCGCGACGGAGCCAGGGACCGCATGCTCGTCAGCGCCGTGCTCGGTGTCCTGTGCGTCCTCACGCTGGTTGTCGTCGCGTCCGCGCTGCGCCGTATGGACCTGTACGTGGACGCGTACGGGCTGACCCGGCTGCGCGTCTCGGTGGCGGCGATGGAGCTGTGGCTCGGGCTCGTGATCGTCCTGATCATGGCCGCCGGCGCGTTCGGCGGGCGCTGGCTGCCGCGCGCCGTGGCCGTCAGTGGCGCGGCGGGCGTTCTGATCTTCGGTCTGCTCTCGCCGGACGCGCTCGTCGCGGAGCGGAACGTCGAGCGCTACGGGGCCTCCGACAAGATCGACATCAACTACTTCCAGCAGCTCTCCGCCGACGCCGTACCGGCACTCGACACGCTTCCCGAGCCGTTGCGCTCCTGCGCCCTGGAGGGCATCGAGCGAGAGCTGGGCGACTCGGACGAACCGTGGTACGCGACCAGTTGGAGCGAGTCGAAGGCCAGGGACATCCTCGACGAGCGGCCGATCGAACCTCGGTGGGAGGAGTGCTCGGCGATGATCCTTCTGAACGATTAGGGCGGCGAGCGCGACCCGTACGACGACGGGCGCAGCGGCGACGGCTACTGACGCGCCCGCCCTGCCGGTCCGGTCGAACGTCTCCACCTCCTGTAAGTCGTCACCTCCTACGTACGGGACGTCCTCCCCCGGGGACGTCCCGTACGGCTCTACGCCGCCGGCCCCGCGGCGCTCGCCTTGCCGCTGAGCGCCTCCAGGTCGCTCTTGCGTACGCGTACCACCAGCGTCGCCGTCAGCAGCGCCAGGACCACCATGCCCACGGCGGCCGTGAACGCGGTCGAGATGCCCTGCGTCAGCACCTCGTGGCCCCAACGCCCCGGCAGTTCGTGGGCCGTGGCGAACTGCGCCTTCTCGGCCGGGGACGCCTCCGCCATGAACGAGGGCAGTTGCTTCTCGGCCTCGTCGCGGCTCGCCGTACCGAAGACCGTGACCAGGATGGACAGTCCCAGCGAACCGCCCACCTGCTGGCTCGCGTTGAGCAGTCCCGACGCGGCGCCCGCCTCGTGCTGCGCGACCCCGGAGACCGCCGTCAGCGTGAGGGTCACGAAGTTGAGCCCCATGCCGAAGCCGAAGAGGACCATCGGACCGAGCACACCGCTCAGATACGAGCTGTCCGAGCTGATCAGCGTCAGCCAGAGGAGCCCGAGGCCCGTGATGGTCGAGCCGACGACCATGAACGGCTTCGGACCGAGCACCGGCAACAGCCGCTGCGAGAGCCCCGCGCCCAGGCCGATCGCGAGGGTCACGGGCAGGAACGCGAGGCCGGACTCGATCGGGCTGTAGTCGAGCACGTTCTGCACGAAAAGCACGATGAAGAAGAACATTCCGAACATGGCCGCGGCCAGGCTCAGCATGATGACGTAGGTGCCCGACCTGTTCCGGTCGGCGAACATCCTGAGCGGAATGATCGGTTCCTTGGCCCGTGACTCGATGAGGCCGAAGGCGGCGAGCAGGATGACGGCCGCCGCGAACGATCCGATGGTGAGCGAGTCGCGCCAGCCCTCTTCCGAGGCCCGGATGAATCCGTAGACGAGCGAGGCCATACCCAGGGTGGACGTCGCGGCGCCGGAGAGGTCGAAGCGGCCGGGGTGGCGCTTGGACTCGCTGATGTACATCGGTGCCAGGACGGCGATCAGCACGCCGATCGGCACGTTGACGAAGAACACCCAGCGCCAGTCGAGCCATTCGGTGAGCATCCCGCCGGCCAGCAGGCCGATCGCGCCACCGCCCGCCGAGACGGCGGCGAAGACCCCGAACGCCCTGTTCCGCGCGGGTCCCTCGGGGAACGTCGTGGTGATGAGGGCGAGCGAGGTGGGTGAGGCGATGGCGCCGCCGACCCCCTGGAGCGCTCGCGCGGCGAGGAGCTGCCAGGGCTCCTGCGCGAAACCGCCCAGGAGCGAGGCGAAGGTGAAGAGCAGGATGCCGGCCATGAAGACGCGGCGGCGGCCGAGGATGTCGCCGGCGCGGCCACCGAGCAGCAGGAGGCCGCCGAAGGTGAGCGTGTACGCGCTCAGGACCCAGGAGAGGTCGGTGGTGGAGAAACTGAGGGCATCCTGGATGTGCGGGAGCGCGATGTTCACAATCGTCGCGTCGAGTACGACCATGAGCTGACAGGCCGCGATGACGGCCAGCGCGATTCCGGGCCGCCCCTCACGGCGGGCCGCACCCGGCTCGCGTCCTGCTTCTAGTTGAGAGGTTGTCACTACGAGTCCCCCAAGTGAATTAGTGAACGGATGCGTTCACTGGGTTGTCCACGGTAGTGAGTCCCCGTCAGTGAACGCAACCGTTCACTGAGGCTGCCGTCTGAATCTTTGCCTGATGGAGAACTTGCTGATGGATACTTCACGCTCGGCGGCCACCGCTCGGCCGCGGACGGTGGTGTCGCGACGTCGCGGGCCGGTGCTGGAGCGCGCGATCCTCGACGCCGTGTTGGAGCAATTGAGCACGGTGGGCTGGAACGGCCTGACGATGGAGGGCGTCGCCGCGGAGGCGCAGACGGGCAAGGCCGCCGTCTACCGGCGCTGGCCTTCCAAGGAGGATCTCGTCGCCGACGCGCTGGCGGCGGGGCTCCCCTCGCTCGACGACGCGCCCGATCTCGGTGGAGTCCGCGACGATCTCTACGAGTTGACCCGCCTGGTCCGGGACGCGATGTACTCACGGCCCGGATGGGCGCTCCGGGCGGTCCTGCACGAATGCGACAAGTCGGCCTCCGGGCGTTTCCAGGCGCTGATCATGAGCGGGGTGATCGAGCCGTCGGCCAATCTGTTCGGGGAGGTCGTGCGCCGCGGCATCCGGCGGGGTGACGTACGGCCCGACGCCACCGGCTCGCTCGTCTTCGACCTCATCCCCGCCGTGCTGATGTACCGGTCGAAGGTGCGCGACAGCGCATGGCCCGACGAGGAGATCGCGCAGCTCATCGATCAGATCATGCTGCCGCTGCTCCGGCCGTCCTCGGACTGACGCCGGGCGGTGTGGTGGTTTTGGGCGTCGGGTGGCGGTCGAGGGTCCCGCGCGCCGTACGGACCGTACGGGCCCACTCCGAGGGCCGGTTGAGGCGTACGACGCGCCGCGCCGACGGGGGCCGCCGGCGGGTCGCGTACGGCCGGGGGAGCCCGGGGTGTCGCGCGGGGGAGCGGCGGCGTAACCTTGGCTGCGCCATGCCGTACGAACCACCCACCCACGCCGTAGAGCGATCGCTCCGCGCCACCACCGGTGCCAAGATCATCGCTGGTGTCGACGAGGTCGGACGCGGGGCGTGGGCGGGGCCTGTGACGGTCTGCGCGGCCATCACGGGTCTGCGCAGGGCCCCCGTCGGACTCACCGACTCCAAGCTGATCACTCCCAAGCGCCGTGCCGAGATGGCGCTGGAGCTGGAGTCATGGGTGACCTCGCACGCCATAGGGCACGCCTCGCCGGAGGAGATCGACGACCACGGGATGACCGCGGCGCTTCGGCTCGCCGCCGAACGGGCTCTGGACGCGCTGCCGGTGCGGCCCGACGCCGTGATCCTCGACGGCAAGCACGACTACCTCGGCAAACCCTGGCAGGTCCGGACGGTCATCAAGGGCGACATCTCCTGTGTCTCGGTGGCTGCCGCTTCGGTGCTCGCCAAGGTGCGCAGGGACGCGATGATGGCCGAACTGGGTGCCACATCCCAGGAATGCGACGGTTTCGCCTTCCACGCCAACGCGGGATACCCCTCGCCGGTGCACAAGGCGGCGCTGGCGGAACGGGGGCCGACCTCGCACCACCGGCTCTCGTGGTCCTATCTCGACGCGCTGCCCCGGTGGCGCCATCTCAAGAAGATCCGTATCTCCGCCCAGGCGGAGCTGCTGGAGAGCGAGGGCCAGCTCGGCTTCGACTTCTGATCCGAACGACCTGACCGAACGAACGCCCCGGAGCGGCCTGTTCCGAACGACCTGACGTGACCGGCCCGGCCGGTTCTGGCGGATACGGCCCGCGCACCGCCCCGGCCGTACTCGACAAGCGAAACAAATAGCACAGATGTGCCCACCCGCCGATGACTTACGCGTCGGCGTTTGATAGACATCCACTCATGCCTCTCATCCCCGAGGAGCCTCAGATTCACGAGAGCGCCCAGGGTCCCCGCGTCACACCGGCCACCGGCCGCACCGCGTCGACCCCCCGTCCCGTACCCGGTCCGCGTCCCCGTCCCGTTCCCGGGCCGCGGTCCGCGGCCACACCACGCCCCGGACATCCGGGGCGCGGTACCGCGAGCCCCGCACCGTCGGAGCACTCGCAGGTCCCCGCCGAACGGCCCGTCGCCGTCCCGGAGCAGACCCCTTCCGGCCCTCAGATCCGGCTGATCCCCGCCTCGGCGGACGGCGCGCTGGACGCCGCCGATGAGGCGGTCGACCTGCTGCTGGACTCCGGTCGCGCGCCGGGCGACATCCTCGTCCTCACCACGGGCGAACAGCACCCGTGGGCCACGCACGAACTGTCCTTCGGTGAGAGCTCCTACTGGGAGCAGCACGACACGGGCGAGGACGTGTTCTTCGCCGACGCCTCGGCCGTGGACCGCGCGAAGGCGCGCCCCGTGGTAGTCGTCGCGCTCAACAGTGACGGCGACGACACTGTCGAGCGTGTGCTGGCGACGGCGCGGGAGCGGGCCGTCGCACTGCTCGTCGTCTGCGGTGACCAGCAGCGGGTCAACTCCGTGCTCGGCGCGGGCGTCTGACCCGGATTTCACCGAGTGGTGGGCCAGGGCTCCGGTCCCGGTCCCGGCCGCTCATGACCCGGCTGCCCCGCGTGGGCGGCCGGGTCGAAATCTGCGGACGTGACGGTTCAGCGAGCCGCCGCGCGCCGCAGCGCCTCCACCCCGCCGCCCCCGGAACGCAGGGGTGATGGAGCGGGGTCGGACACCGTCTCGGCGAGACTTTCGGGCGCCGACTCGGAGCTGGGCCGACGGCCGCCCCGGCCCTCGCCCAGCACCTGCCAGCCGCCACGCGTCAACGTGATGTACGCGCCGCAGCGCAGGCCGTGCAGTGTGCAGGCGTCCCGCAGCCCCCACATCCAGGCCCCGTCCTCCTCCGTCCAGCGCTCGTCGCCGTCGCGGCAGTAGAGGAGTACGGCGGTGCGTACCGGCGTACGGCGGCGCAGATCGTGCGGGATGACCCGGCGCAGGTGCGCCAGCAGGGCGTTTCGGAACTCCCAGCCGTCGACCGGCGCCTCCCGCGGGACGAACGAGGCGCTGGCGGCGAGACGTTCCTCGTGGTCCAGGACGGCGACGACGGCGGTCGCCGGGGTCGGCCGATGCCGGGAGTGCAGACCGCTGACGACCTCGCGGGGGTTGCTGAGCAGGGGTATGCCGGCCGCCGCCCATTCAGCGGGCTCGAGCATTCTGGCGAGGCGGGTGACGGAATCGGCTGTCGTGATCGATGAGGCTGCGGACGGAGCGAATCCGAAGGTCACGTTCCTCCCTTCGCATACGCGCCCACAGTGCGGGCAGGGTCGGGTGAGGCGCGCCGGGGCACAGTCCGTCCGGACCGCGAACGGTCCGACCGTGCGGGGGGCATCTCCAATTCTTGCGGGGCTTTGGGCAGGCGGCAACGAGCAATTGGCGCTGCTGACCGGAATGGGCGGGAATGGGGCTCATATCCCTGCCTTGATCCTGCCCATTCGGGGTCCCTCTGATACGTGGTCACGTCTGAACGGCGAGGACCAGCGGGAACACCCCTGCGGCTCCGGCCTTGCGCAGCAGCCGGGTCGCCACGGCCAATGTCCAGCCGCTGTCCGAGAGATCGTCGACGAGCAGGACGGGACCCGCCGCCGAGGTCAGAGCCTCGGCCAACTCCGGTGGCACGGTGAACGCCTCGTGCAGCGCGCGTACCCGCTGGGCGCTGTTGGTACGGGAGATACGGGCCCCCTCGGCGTCCGGCGCGTACTCCACCGTCCCCAGCAGCGGCATCCGGCCCACCTCGGAGATCCGGCTGCCCAGTGATCCCACGAGCTGCGGCTTGCTCCGCGAGGCGACGGTCACGACACCCACCGGGCGCGGTGGTGCGTCGTCCAGCCCGGACGCCCAACCGCCGGGCCCCTTCGCCCAGTCGGCGAGGACGCTGACCACGGCGTCCACCACGTCGTCGGGGACGGGGCCGTCGGGTGACTGCGGCGCCAGCATCGGACGCAGCCTGTTGCCCCACCCGATGTCCGAGAGCCGGCCGAGCGCCCGGCCCGGGTAACTGCGCTCCCCGGCGGGAACTCGCCCCCGCAGATCGATGCCCACGGCGGGCAGCCCCGTCGGCCACATCTTGCGCGGCTCCACGTCCACCCCGGGCCTGCCCAACTCGCCCCGGGCGGCGTCCAGGGCACCGCCGGAGACCTTGTCCGTGAACCGCGCCCCCGCGCAGTTGTCACACCGTCCGCAGGGCGCCGCCTCCTCGTCGTCCAACTGGAGCCGCAGGAACTCCATCCGGCAGGCCGTCGTCGTCGCGTAGTCCCGCATGGCCTGCTGTTCGGTCTGCCGCTGGCGCGCCACCCACGCGTACCGCTCGGCGTCGTACACCCAGGGCTGTCCGGTACTGGTCCAGCCGCCCTTGACCCGATGCACCGCGCCGTCCACGTCGAGCACCTTGAGCATCGTCTCCAGCCGCGTACGCCGCAGCTCGACCAGCGGTTCGAGAGCCGGCAGGGAGAGGGGTCTGTCCGCCTGCGCCAGGACGTCGAGCGTGCGCCGGACCAGCTCCTCCGGCGGGAAGGCGACCGACGCGAAGTACTGCCAGATGGCCTCGTCCTCCTTGCCGGGGAGCAGCAGCACCTCGGCGTGCTCGACTCCGCGCCCCGCACGGCCCACCTGCTGGTAGTAGGCGATGGGTGAGGAGGGGGAGCCGAGGTGGACGACGAAGCCGAGGTCGGGCTTGTCGAACCCCATGCCCAGCGCGGACGTGGCGACCAGAGCCTTGACGCGGTTGGCGAGGAGGTCCTCCTCGGCCTGCTGCCGGTCCGCGTTCTCCGTGCGGCCCGTGTACGACGTGACGGTGTGACCGCACTGGCGCAGATAGGCGGTGACTTCCTCGGCCGCCGCGACGGTCAGGGTGTAGATGATCCCGGAGCCCGGAAGGTCCACCAGATGATCGGCCAGCCAGGCCAGCCGGTGCGCGGCGTCCGGGAGCCTGAGCACATTGAGACTCAGGCTCTCCCTGTCCAGTGCTCCACGCAGCACGAGCGCGTCCGTGCCCGCTCCCGTGCCCAACTGCTCGGCGACGTCGGCCGTCACTCGCGCGTTCGCCGTGGCGGTGGTGGCCAGCACCGGGACTCCGGACGGCAGTTCGGCGAGCATCGTGCGCAGCCGGCGGTAGTCGGGGCGGAAGTCGTGGCCCCAGTCGGAGATGCAGTGGGCCTCGTCCACCACCAGCAGGCCGGTGGCCGCCGACAGGGCGGGCAGGACCTGATCGCGGAAGTCCGGATTGTTGAGCCGCTCGGGACTCACCAGCAGCACATCGACCTCGCCGGCCGCGACCTCGGCCTGAATCGTCTCCCACTCCTCGGAGTTGGACGAATTGATCGTGCGCGCGCTGATTCCGGCGCGGGCGGCGGCCTCCACCTGGTTGCGCATCAGCGCCAGCAGCGGGGAGACGATCACGGTCGGGCCGCTGCCCCGGGCGCGGAGCAGCGACGTCGCGACGAAATACACGGCGGACTTGCCCCAGCCCGTCCGCTGCACGACCAGCGCTCTGCGCTTGTCGGCGACGAGCGCCTCGATGGCCCGCCACTGGTCCTCGCGCAGGCGGGCAGCGCCGGTGGCGTCACCGACAAGACGGGCGAGGACGGAGTCGGCCGAGGCCCGGAGAGCTGCGCGTTCTGCGTTGGTCATGCCCCCATGCAACCTGATGGCTCGGACAAAGCGCGAATGCCGGACCCGGCCTGTGGATAAAGTTATCCACAGGGGTCGCGGAATTTCGGCTTTCGCGGGACGGTCGAGCCATGAACAAAAACAGCGAAACGCCCCGTCCCGCCGACTTCGGGATGAGGTCGGCCATCAGCTGGGTGGCGTCGGGGTCCGTGACGTGGTTCGGCATGTCGAGTTCGATGGTGCGCGGGGGTGTTCGGCGACGCGGACCGTTTTGCGGCCGAGCCGGTTGAGGCACGGCTTGGTTCCGGAGTGGATGGAGAGGTTCTCCGGGATTGTGGGTGGCAGCGATGTATCAGGCCGCGTCCTCGTGGCCGGTGGCGTGTAGAGGGGGGTGGGCAGCTTCTCGCCGGAGGTGACTTCGACGATGAGCGCGGCGCCCTTGACGGGGTCTCCGAGCTGGCCGTGGTTGGCCCGGTCGATCCAGTCCAGCGTCACGTGCGCCGATCGTAGTCGGAGATACGGCTCGCAGACCGACAGGGAGCTGGCGTCCAGAAAGTCCGTGCGGAAGACGCCCGGCTCCACGACCACGGACTGGATGCCGAACGGGGCCATCTCGACGGAGAGAGCCTCGCTGATGCCGGCGGCGGCGAACTTCGAGGCGGAGTACATGCTGACGCCGGGCTCGCCCTCGAAGCCGGAGCGGGAACCGATGTGTACGAGCTTGCCGGATCCCTGCTCGCGCATGATCGGCAGTACGGCTCGTGTGACGTTGATCAGGCCGAAGACGTTGAGGTCGAACAGTGAGCGGGCCTCGGCGTCGGTGATTTCCTCCAGCGCGCCCAGCAGGCCACGGCCGGCGTTGTTGACCAGGACGTCGATGCCGCCGAAACGATCCACGGCCACCTCGACCGCCCGCGGGATGCTGCCGTTGTCAGTGACGTCCAGAGAGACCGGGAAGACGTTCTCGGAATTCTTCAGATCGTCGGGGACACGTTCCGGGTCGCGAACCGCGACAACGGCATTGTTTCCCTTTGTCAGAGCGGCGCGTGCGATCTCGGCGCCCATGCCGCGAGAAGCTCCGGTGATAAACCACGTCGCCATGAGGAGAGCCTCTTTCCCTGTTCTCGTTGAAGGGAGTTCTTTGCTTTCGAGTTCGAGTCTGTATCCGGCAAGAAGGGAGAGGAAGGCAACGGTTTTCCAGGGAGTCCCACACCTACGATGGCGAAGACAGACCAGGGAGTGAGCTGAGCAGGGCCAGCGCGTCCTCGGACGGCGATCCGGGTTCCGCCTGCAGGACGATCAACTGTTGGCCGGGCTTGCTCCGTACATTCAGGGCCTCGTGACGGAGTTCGAGATTTCCCACACCCGAATGGTGAAGCTGCTTCACCTCGTACGCGGCCACATTGATGTACACGCGGGCCCACATCGAGCGGAATTCGCTGCTGCGGACCGACAACTCGCCGACAAGTTCCAGGATGCGAGGGTCGTCGGGATCGCGGGCGGCGGCCCGCTGCAAGTCGGAGACAGCCCGGTCCTTCGCCCGCTCGGCATTCCGGTAGAAGGAGTGCGTCGCGTGGTCGAGGAAAAGCATGCGAAGGACGTTGTCGTGTTCCGCGAAATCGGAGTACAGGGCCGCGGCCAAGGCGTTCATCGCCAGGATGTCCTGCGCGTTGCCGATGAGGAGCGCCGGAGTCCTGGTCCAGCTCTCGATCAGCTCGCGCAGATGATCACTGACGCGCTCGACCCGGGCGGGGGCCCTCGTGCGACGTGCCGCGGGCTTCACGAGGCGGTAGAGGTGGTCCGTATCCGCTTCATCCAGTCGCAGGGCCTTCGCCACGGCGTCCAGCACCCGTCGGGACGGGCTCAGTTCACGCCCCTGCTCAAGGCGCGTGTAGTAGCCCGGGCTCACGCCGGCCAATGCCGCGACCTCGTCGCGTCGCAGACCAGGCACCCTGCGGCGACCGGAAGCGGTCAGTCCTGCCGCCGCGGGGGACACCAGTGCCCGCCGGGAGCGCAGAAACCGGCCCAGGTCCTCCACCTGACCAGGGTGTCTGTCGTCGTCCATGACGCCGAGGCTAGGGCGAAAGCGGGCCGGGAGGGCGTGCGGATGGTGGGTGTATCACTCCCAGGGTCCGGTGCGAGGAGCCGAGGGGCAGGTGAATTGATGACGCCCGTGACGCGAAAAGGAACGTCCCACGAGGCGGCATTACGTTACGTGACTCGTTGCGTGCCACGTGTGCCCGGTGCGGTCGAGAAGGATGTCCTGCCGGACACGTCTGTGTGGCGCCCCACCCGTTTAGCCTTGCCGTATGAGTAATGGGACTCCATTGGGTGACTACCTCAGGGCCCGGCGAGAAGCGTTGAAGCCGCGGGATGTCGGCCTGCCCGAACATGGCCGTCGCCGAGTCCCGGGGCTGCGCAGAGAGGAAGTCGCGATGCTGGCGGTTGTCAGTTCCGACTACTACATCAGACTTGAGCAAGGCCGCGAGAACAGTCCGTCCCCTCAGGTTCTTGGCGCTGTGGCGCAAGCGTTGAAACTGAACGCGGAAGCCGCCGACCATCTCCACCGGATCTGCCTCGACGCCTCCCAGCGCCCCGGGGACGTTGAAAACGGGGGCGTCAGCGCCCAGTTGCTCGAGTTGATGGACGGATGGGAGCACACGCCTGCCTTCGTTCTCGGTCCGGCACTCGACGTACTCGCGGGAAATTCGCCGGCCACCGCTCTGCACAGCGGCTTCACAAGCTTTGACAACTTGGCGCGCATGGTGTTCGTCGACCCGGCGGGCCGTGAGTTCTACCAGGATTGGGAGAAGGCCGCGCGTTCCTGCGTGGCGGAGATCAGGGCCGCTTACGGCTACGACCCGGAGTCGGCCAGGATCGCCGAGGTGGTGGAAGAGATCTCGGCGGAGAGTGACGAGTTCGCGGATCTCTGGAGCCGGCACGAGGTCAAGGGCAAAACCCGTGCGGGCAAACACCTACGGCATCCGCGGGTGGGTGATCTGCACATCCGATTCGCGGCCTTCACCGTGAACGGTGCTCGGCACCAGCAGCTCGTGGTCTACCAAGGGGAACCGGCCGGCCGTACATCCGCCGCCTTCGAAGCGCTTCGCGCCATGGCCACCGAGCCCAGGCAGGCCGAAACAGTCGCGCTGCTCCCGGATCTGGCCGCCGCCGACGGCTAGCTTGTGGGCGAGACTTTCTCGCGATGTGGATCCGGAGTTCGCGCGGATCCGGAGGTTGTCATGCCCGTACGACGCATCGGACTGATCGTCCACCAGGGGCGTCCTGCCGCCCTGGACGTTGCCCGGGCAGTGCACGCCTGGTGCGACGCGCACCGTATCCGCTGCACCGAGATCGACGTCTGGGCGAAGGAGCAGCACCGTCGCGGTAGCCGTGAGGAAGCCGAAGCGGCCGGCGATCCGGACCTCGTGGTGACGCTCGGCGGAGACGGCACTTTTCTCCGCGGGGCACGGATCGCGGTCAACAGCGGTGCGAGCGTGCTGGGAGTGGACCTGGGCAAGGTCGGCTTCCTCACCGAGGTGCCTGCCGGCGATGTGACCCAGGCTCTGGACGCCGTACATCAAGGTCATGCCGTCGTCGAAGAACGTATGACGCTGACCATGCGCGCCTCCCGGGCCCTGGAGATCCCCGAGGAGATGGAGGGCCTGCTCCGCTACGGCCGAGGCCCCGCGCTGCCCCCACCACAGATCAGGCCGGAGACCACCGAGGGGGCGGGCTGGGGCCTGGCTCTGGACGTGATCGCCCTGAACGACATCGTCCTGGAGAAGCTCGCCCGCGACCACCAAGTCGCCGTCGGCGTCTATCTGGCGGGCAGCCTGCTCGCCTCCTACGCGGCCGACGCCCTCGCCGTGGCCACCCCCACCGGGTCCACCGCCTACAGCTTCGCCGCTGGCGGGCCCGTCCTCTCCCCGCACATGGACGCGGTCGTCTTCACCCCGATCGCCCCGCACATGACCTTCAACCGCACCGTCGTGGCGGCGCCGGACGAACCCGTCGCCCTCCGTGTGCTTCCGCACTCGGGCCAGGCCGCCGTCAGTATCGACGGCCAGCTGAGCGGGGTCCTCGACCCGGGGGACTGGATCGGCGTCTTCCGCGCCCGGCACCGCGTACGACTCATCCGCCTGCACCCGACCGACTTCTACGGCCGCCTGCGGGACCGCTTCCGTCTCGCCGACGCACCCGCCACCACGACCGACGGAGAAGCCGCGCCGTTCTTCCGCCCCGACACCCCCATCCCGCCCGACCTCGCGCACATGCGGCTGCCACCGCCCTCGGCGGCCCGCTGAACCCTGGCACGCCAGGGTGGGTGCGCGGCTCCCAGGAACCCTGTGACCTGGTACTTCCTGCGGCAGCGGGAGACCGTTTGGGCCATGAACACCGACGACACGTCCCACCCCCACCCCTATGTCGGCATGTGGGTGACCGCGGACGGCTTCATCCGCCAGGAACTGCGCGCCGACGGCCGTTACGACGAGGCCCGCGGCGACCGGCCGAGCGCCTACACGGGCGGCTACACCGTCACCGGCGCCCACATCGACTACGTCGACGACACCGGCTTCACGGCCACCGGCGACGTACGCGACGGCGTGCTCCACCACGAGCACCTCGTCCTGTACCGGGAGACGGCTGCTTCGCCCCGGCCGGATCGAGCCTGAGAGCGCACAGCCGTTGCGCGTCGATCCGTCGATCCGTTCCGAGTCGACCCCTCCCGCGTCGAGATTCCGCCGTCGATCCAACTCCCGCTGTCCGGAAAGGGCCTCTCATGCCTGCCAACGACACCACCGACCCCGCCCTGTTGGAGCGGCTGCGCCGCCGAGCCGACGACCCTCGGCGGCGCATCCTGTTCACCGGCGCCACCATCGTCACCATGGACCCCGAGCTGGGGACCCTGGAACGTGGTGACCTCCTTGTGGAGGGCGACACCATCGTCGCTGTCGGCCCAGGTCTGAGCGCCGAAGGCGCGGTCACCGTCGACGCCACCGGCACCATCCTGGCCCCCGGCCTGGTCGACACCCATCGGCACGCCTGGGAGGCCCAGCTGCGCCGCGTCATGCCGGACGTGGACGATCTCGGCGGCTACGTGATGTCCACCCTGGCCGGCTACGCCACGGTGTACCGGCCCGAGGACATGTACATCGGCACCAGACTCGCCGCTCTGACCGCGATCGACAGCGGCATCACCACCATGCTCGACTTCTCCCACAACTCTCGCACCCGCGCGCACTCGGACGCCGCGATCGAAGCTCTCCGCGACACCGGCATCCGCGGTGTGCACGCCTCCATGGGACCCCATTTCGGGAAGTGGGACCGGCAGTGGCCCGGAGATCTCTCCCGGCTCAAGAACCAGTACTTCAGCAGCGACGACCAACTGCTGACACTGCGCGTCGCCGCCCTCGCCACCGACGAGATCGGGGGTTCCACCCTGGCGTACGGGACCGATCTCGCCCGCACCGCGGCGGAACTGGGCGTCGGAGTGAGCGTCGACGCCGTGTTCGGCGCGTCCTCCTCCGAGGCGGTGCTGTCCTGGGCCGGGGAGGGCGTCCTCGGCCCTTCCGTCACCCTCATCCACGCCACCGGCCTCACCGCCGAGGCGTGGCAGGCGATAGGGGCGACCGGCGCCACGGTGGCGCTCGCTCCCACCTCCGACGCACAGATCGGCCTGGAGACGGCGATACCCGCCGTTGACGAGGCGCTGGCCGCCGGTATCCGGCCCGGCCTGAGCATCGATGTGGAAGTCGCCCTGGCCAGCGACATGTTCACCCAGATGCGAGTCCTCCTCGCGATCCAGCGGATGCGCGCCGTCAACGCGGTCTACGGCACGGACCGAGAGCCTTCCCGGATCACCACCCGTGACGTTCTGGACTTCGCCACACTTCAGGGCGCTCGTACCAACGGCCTCGCCGGCGTGACCGGTTCACTCACCCCGGGCAAGAAGGCCGACCTGCTGGTCGTCCAGGCCGAGGACCTGAACAACATGCCGCTCAACGACCCGATCGGCACCCTTGTGCTGGGCTCCGACGCCCGCAACATCACCGCCGTGCTCATCAACGGTGAACCCCGCAAGTGGAACGGCCAGGTCCTCGATGTGGACCTTCCGGCGCTGCGCGGCGAAGTCCAGGCATCACGCGAGTACATACGCCGCTCCTGACGCGAGGCACGGTCACCGCGGGCGCCCCGCCGCTGGGCGACTGGCAGGAGGCCGATGTCCGCACAGGCGGCGGGGTCGTCGTCGGGCCGAGTCTCATGGGGTCCATGGGGGCCGGTACGTGGAGAACGGCTCGCGCCGGCCGGAACTAGCCTGTGGATAACCTTATCCACAGGGGTCGCGGGATTCGGGCTTTCGCGGGACCGTCGAGCCATGAACAAGCACAGCGAACCGACCCGTCCCGCCGACGAGCAGCAGGTCACTCTGCGCAGCCCCGCTGAACTCGCCGATGCCCTGCCCTTTCTGATGGGCTTCCATCCTTCCGACTCCGTGGTGCTCGTCGCGCTGCACGGCGATGAGGGCCGCTTCGGGGGCCGGCTGAGGCTCGGTATCCCGCGCTCGCCCCGCGAGTGGGCGCCCGTCTCCGAGCAGTTGGCCGCGTGCCTGGTGGAAGGGAGCGAGCGGCGTGGGTCCCGTCCGGACGGGATTGTCGCCTTCCTCTGCCAGGACCCGGAGAACGGGGCCACGGGCCGTGGCGTGCGCGACCGGCTGCAACCGCTCGCGCAGTTGATTCGCACGGGCTTCGGGAGCCTCGACATCCCCGTGCACGAGGTGCTTTGCATCTCCGACGGCCGTTTCTGGTCCTACTGCTGTCCGGACACGCGCTGCTGCCCGCCCGAGGGTACGCCGCTGGCCCTGCCCGGCACATCCGTGATGGCCGCTGCCTCCGCCTACGCGGGGATCCAAGTGCGTGGATCCCTGCGGGAGATGGAGGCGCGGCTGGAGCCCTGGCGTGGTTCCGCCGAGAGGGCGGCGAAGCAGGAACAGGCGCTGGACGAGGCCGCCGGCGCGCTGGTGCCGAGGATTCTGGGCGGTGGTAGCCGTGAGCAGGTGGGCGCGTCGACGCTCAGCGCCGCCCGGGACCTGATGGACCGCCTGGCACAGACACCGCCCGCGTCGGCCCGCCGGGGAGCGAGCGGGCGGGTCCGCGAGGGCGACGACGGTGGCACGGACATCGCCGACGACCGGCTCATCGCGGATGACGAGGCGGCGGCGGTCATCATCGGCCTTCAGGACCGGGAGACCCGCGACCGGGCGGCGCAGTGGATGGAGGGTCCCGACGCCGAGCCGGCGCTACGGCTCTGGCGGGCCCTGGCCCGTCGCTGTGTGGGTTCCTACGCCGAACACGCGGTCGCCCCGCTCACCCTGGCCGGCTGGGTCGCCTGGTCCGCCGGCGACGAGCCGGCGGCCCGGGTCGCGCTCGGACTCGCCCTGCGTCTCGACCCCACGTACACCTTCGCCCAACTCCTCCACCAGGCATTCAACGAGGGCCTCGACCCGGAGACCCTCCGGCGTTGTATGCGCGGCGAACGCGTCGCCACCGGGAGCCCACGGCATCGCCCCGTACGGCGGTCAGCGACGAAGCAGGCCAAGAAGTCGATCAAAAGGGTGGTGAAGAAGGCGACGATCAAGAAGGCGACGCCCAGGACGGTGCCGTCACCGAGGTCCCGTCCGGGTCCGCCGGCGGCGCGCGCTCGGACCGCGAGCCGTGGCGGTCGGCGCGCCACGGAGGGCGGCAAGTGAGAGCGGGGGCGCCGCACGCGGTGAGCGAGGGCGTGACAGTGCACGTTCCCTCCGGCGGGGGCCGGGAAGCGGGCGGGGAAGAAGTCGCCGGACCTGAGCGGAACGGATGTTTATCGTCAGGCAGACGACTAAGATCACCGGCATGTCGCCCTACGACCCGTCGGCTTACCCCGCGTTCGCAGTCACCGTCGACCTGGTCGTGCTCACCGTGCGCCGCCACGCCCTGTGCGCACTGGTCGTGCGGCGCGGTGAGACGCCGTTCCAGGGGCGCTGGGCGCTGCCCGGCGGGTTCGTCAAGGGCGACGAGGATCTTGGTGCGGCTGCGGCGCGCGAACTGGCCGAGGAGACGGGGCTGTGCGCGCACGACCCGGCGTCACCCGCTCCCGCGAACGGTGCCCATCTCGAACAGCTCGCGACATACGGCGACCCGGCACGCGACCCCCGGATGCGGGTCGTCAGCGTGGCCCATCTCGCTCTCGCGCCCGACCTGCCCGCGCCCCGCGCGGGCGGCGACGCCAACAGCGCCCGCTGGGCGCCCGTGGACGCCCTGCTCGACCACGAGGGCGGCTTCGGCCGGGACGGCGAACAGCCCGCGCCGCTCGCGTTCGACCACGCGCGCATCCTCGGGGACGGGGTGGAGCGAGCCCGTTCCAAGATCGAGTACTCCTCCCTGGCCACCGCCTTCTGTCCGCCGGAGTTCACTGTCGGCGAGCTGCGGCGGGTCTACGAGGCGGTGTGGGGCGTCGCGCTCGATCCCCGCAATTTCCATCGCAAGGTCACCGGCACCCCCGGTTTTCTCGTGCCGTCCGGCGGCACCACCACGCGGCAGGGCGGGCGACCCGCCCAACTGTTCCGCGCCGGCGGTGCCACGATCCTCAACCCGCCGATGCTCCGCCCCGAGGTCTGACCCGAGGTCTGACCCCGTCGGACGGGACCCGGACACCCGTAGGCGCAATCCTGCGCCACAAGTCGGACATGTCGCGTTATCTTGCTGCGGTACCCATACTGCCGTCGAGCGGTCTCACCTCCCCGCGAGAGAAGCGATGCTCCAGGCCATCGGACTCACCAGCAGCCCCCACCGCGACCTCCCGCCCGCCGTGGACGATCTGACCTTCGAGGCCCGGACCGGTGGCGTCACGGCGCTGCTCGGTGCCGAGGGCAGCGGGAAGACCACCGCCCTGCGGCTGATGCTCGAACTCGAATCCGGCCGGGGAATCACCTACTTCCGCGGCCGGCCGCTCCACCGCATCGCGCACCCCGCCCGCGAGGTCGGCGTGCTGCTCGGTGATGTGCCGGGGCACCCCTCGCGTACCGCCAGAGGGCAGCTCCGCATGCTCTGCGCGGCCGCGGGCGTGCCCGCCGCGCGTGCCGACGCCCTGCTCGACCTGGTCGGCATCGGCGCCCTGCGCGACGAGCCGCTCGGCACCCTCTCCCTCGGCATGGACCGCAGACTCGGCCTCGCCGCCGCCCTGTTGGGAGACCCGCACACGCTCGTCCTCGACGAACCCGCCGCCGGTCTCTCGCCTCGCGAGAACAGCTGGCTGCACGGACTGCTGCGGGCGCACGCGGCGCACGGCGGCACCGTTCTCTACGCCACCAGCGATCCCAAAGAGGCGGCCCGCACCGCCGATCGCGTCGTCACCGTCCACGAAGGCCGCCTCGTCGCCGACCAGGACGCCGCCGACTTCGCGCGGACCCGGCTGCGGCCACGCGTCGTCATCCGTACCCCGCACGCGGCCCGCCTCGCCGACGCCGTCAACCGCGAGGCTCGGGCGGACCGCCGCTCCGTCGAGGTCGTCACCGGGGCGGGCGGACGACTGACCGTCTTCGGCAGCAATTGCGCCGAGTTGGGCGAGACGGCCTTCCGGCACGGCATCCTCGTCCACCAACTCGCCGACGAGACCGGAGACACCGGCCCGACGCCCTCGGTGGACCCGTCACCGCCCTCAGAGGTGCGGCAGGCCCTCCAGGGGCCCGACGGCGACCTTCTGCCGCCTCCGCTGCCCGCGCGGCCCGTGCGCAGCCCCCTGCGTCCGTTCCGCTACGAGCTCCGCCGCTTCCTCGGCGTACGGACCCCCTGGCTGGTCGCCGCCGCCGTCCTCGTCGCCTCCGTCGCCCTGACCCTGCCGCTCGCCCGTACCGGCAACACCCCGCTGCCCGGCCTCCTCGCGGCCTGGCCCGGATTCCTCCCGCTGCCGCCCGCCGCCCTCGGTGCCGGTCTGCTCGGCGCGTTCGCCTTCGGCGACGAGTACCGCTACCCCGCGCTCGCCGCCGGAAGAGGCACCGTCCCGCGACGCCTCGGCCTGCTGCTGGCCAAACTCACCGTCACCGGCACGGCGGCCCTGCTGCTCGCCGCCCTCACCGTCGCCGTCGACTCGCAGGCGATGCGGCTGGTGTACGGCGGCGGAACGGAGGTGGTGCCCCCGGACTGGCCGGCGCTCGTGGCCAGTTGGGCGGGACTGACCGTCGGCTGCGCCTGGGCGGGCCTGCTGGGAGCCGGCATCTTCCGTGTCACCGGTGCCGGGGTCGCCGCCGTCCTCGCCGTACCGGTCGTCGTCGTCCCCCTCCTTCAGAAGGGGCTCGCCGTTCCGTCAGCGCGTTCGATCGTCGGACTGCCGGCCAGGCTGCGCGAACTGGCCTGGCCGCAATGGCCGGAGGCCGCCGACCGCTGGCTGGTGGCGACCGGTCGGGTCCTCGCCCAGCCTGTCGGGGCGGCGTTGGCGCTGTCGCTGTCCGCCCTGCTCTGCGCGTATCTGTTCACGAGCCTTCGTCGCAGGGCCCGTTGGTGATCGCCGGGCGACCGGAGCTGTCACACCTGCCGATAACTCCCCGATTGCGCCCGCTTCTTTACGATAAGTCGTCAATCGAAGGGCGGGCGCCGATCACCCTTTCGTGTGCTTTTCACCAAAGACCTCAAGGGGCCGACGAGCAGAGCCGACAAAGGATGCGTGAGTACCCTTGCGCACACCATGATGACCGCCGCCCGCTCCGTCGAGTCCGGCCTCGCGGCCCCGGGCGGAATCGACCGCTACCCCTACGCGGAGGCGCCCGGCGCCGACCGCATCCCCGCCCCCACTTGGGACGGCGCGGACAACGAGTTGGGCCGGGTGGGCCGTCGCTCGGCGGGCAGCCGGGGCCGTGGACTGCACGGCCAACTCGTCCAGCAGCTCGGCCAGATGATCGTCTCCGGCGACCTGGGTGCCGACCGGCCGCTCGTACCGGAGGAGATCGGCCAGCGTTTCGAGGTCTCCCGCACGGTGGTCCGCGAGTCGCTGCGCGTCCTGGAGGCCAAGGGCCTTGTCAGCGCCCGCCCCAACGTCGGCACCCGCGTCCGGCCGGTCAGTGACTGGAATCTGCTGGACGCCGACATCATCGAATGGCGGGCCTTCGGCCCCCAGCGTGACGACCAGCGCCGCGAGCTGAGCGAGCTGCGCTGGACGATCGAGCCCCTCGCCGCGCGCCTCGCCGCCGGCCACGGCCGTGAGGACGTCCAGCAGCGGCTGGCCGACATGGTCGAGATCATGGGGCACGCCATCGCCCAGGGCGACTCGATCACGTTCTCCCGCGCCGACGCCGAATTCCACTCCCTGCTGATCCAGCTCGCGGGCAACCGGATGCTGGAGCACCTGTCGGGGATCGTCTCGGCGGCCCTCCAGGTCTCCGGCGGCCCCGTCACCGGCTGTGACCGTCCTACCGACGCGTCGCTGGCGCACCACGCGCGGATCGTGGAGGCCCTGGCGGCCGGCGACGCCCAGGCGGCCGAATCCGCCATGCGGCAGCTTCTGATGGTCCATCCGGAAGTGGAACGCGTCGTTCCCGCGCCCCGCGAGCACTGAGGGCGCCACCGGGGTACTGAAGGCGAGTTCCCGCGGTGCCGAGCAGAAAGACGAAGGTCAGGACGGACAGGGGCGTGCGCGTCACGTGCCGCCGGACCCCCGGGCCCGGCGGCACGAATGTGCGATAAGACCCTTCTGGCCGCTTTGCCGCAAATGAGGTGTGACTCGGGCCACGTGGATTGGGCGTAACACTCCACGAGGCAGGGCGATGACCTAAGAGGTGAACAGCCACGGAGGGAATAGCGCCACGAGGAGTGGCGCTGTATCCAGCTCCGAGGTCCAGCCCGCGCCGTCGGCACATCCCCAGTCGACGGTCGTCGGTTCCGCCCCGATCCTGGGGGGAGCCGGAAGCCGTTTCCATCGTTCCGAGAGGTTGTTCGTGTCGGCCAGCACATCCCGTACGCTCCCGCCGGAGATCGCCGAGTCCGAGTCTGTGATGGCGCTCATCGAGCGGGGAAAGGCTGATGGGCAGATCGCCGGCGACGACGTGCGTCGGGCCTTCGAGGCTGACCAGATTCCGCCAACCCAGTGGAAGAATGTTCTGCGCAGCCTCAACCAGATCCTCGAGGAAGAGGGTGTGACGCTGATGGTCAGTGCCGCGGAGTCGCCGAAGCGCGCCCGCAAGAGCGTCGCTGCGAAGAGCCCGGCGAAGCGCACCGCCACCAAGACAGTCGCCGCCAAGACCGTTCATACGAGGACCGTCGCGGCCACCGCCGCCCCGGCCTCCGAGACCGTCGAGACTCCCGCCGACGAGACGGCCGCGCCCGCGAAGAAGGCGGCCGCGAAGAAGACCGTGGCCAAGAAGGCGGCGGCCAAGAAGACCGCCGTCAAGAAGACCGCGGCGAAGAAGACCGCTGGCAAGAAGGACGCCGACGAGGCCGGTGACGGCGAGGAGACCTCCGAGGAGGTCCAGGCCGGCAAGGGCGAGGAGGAGGAGACCGAGGGCGAGAACAAGGGCTTCGTCCTCTCCGACGACGACGAGGACGACGCGCCGGCCCAGCAGGTCGCCGTCGCGGGCGCCACCGCAGACCCGGTCAAGGACTACCTCAAGCAGATCGGTAAGGTCCCGCTCCTCAACGCCGAGCAGGAGGTCGAGCTCGCCAAGCGCATCGAGGCGGGTCTGTTCGCCGAGGACAAGCTGGCGAACGCCGACAAGCTCGCCCCCAAGCTCAAGCGCGAGCTGGAGATCATCGCCGAGGACGGGCGCCGCGCCAAGAACCACCTGCTGGAGGCCAACCTCCGCCTGGTGGTCTCGCTGGCCAAGCGCTACACCGGCCGCGGCATGCTCTTCCTGGACCTGATCCAGGAGGGCAACCTGGGTCTGATCCGCGCGGTCGAGAAGTTCGACTACACCAAGGGCTACAAGTTCTCCACGTACGCCACCTGGTGGATCCGTCAGGCGATCACCCGCGCCATGGCCGACCAGGCCCGCACCATCCGTATCCCGGTGCACATGGTCGAGGTCATCAACAAGCTCGCGCGCGTGCAGCGCCAGATGCTCCAGGACCTGGGCCGTGAGCCCACCCCGGAGGAGCTGGCCAAGGAGCTCGACATGACCCCTGAGAAGGTCATCGAGGTCCAGAAGTACGGTCGCGAGCCGATTTCGCTGCACACCCCGCTGGGCGAGGACGGGGACAGCGAGTTCGGTGACCTCATCGAGGACTCCGAGGCGGTCGTCCCGGCCGACGCGGTCAGCTTCACGCTTCTCCAGGAGCAGCTGCACTCGGTGCTCGACACGCTCTCCGAGCGTGAGGCCGGTGTCGTCTCCATGCGCTTCGGTCTCACCGACGGCCAGCCCAAGACGCTGGACGAGATCGGCAAGGTCTACGGCGTGACGCGTGAGCGCATTCGTCAGATCGAGTCCAAGACGATGTCCAAGCTCCGCCACCCGTCGCGTTCGCAGGTTCTGCGCGACTACCTGGACTAGGCCGCTCTCCGTCCACGGCACAGCCCCTCCTGAGGGCCCGCGATCCCGACCGGGATCACGGGCCCTCAGGCGTTGCGGGGATGCGTTTGTCGGCTCAATGGGTGACTCTGTGTCAGTAGGTGTCACCGGAGAGTCAGGAGCCAGTATGCGTCGTCCTATTGCCCGAGTGCTCACGGGAGGACTGGCCACGATCGCCGCGGGGGCGGTGCTGCCGCTCGTCTCCCCCGTGCCGGCCGCCGCGGACCGGGTGGTCGTGGGCGGGGAGCCGGCGCCGGCCGAGGAGAGTCCCTGGGTCGTGGCCCTGTCGAGCCGAGAACGTTTCGGGGACACCCGCGCGGGCCAGTTCTGCGGCGGCGTGGTCGTGGCGCCGACGAAGGTGCTCACGGCCGCGCACTGCATGGGCCGGGACGTGCTCGGGGTGAAGCCCGAGGACGTGACGGATCTGCGGGTCATCGCGGGCCGGGAGCAGCTGACCGGGAAGGGCGGCAAGGAGGTCCGGGTGGGATCCGTACGGATCGACCCGGCGTACGAGCCGACGACCCACGCCGCCGACCTCGCGATCCTGACGCTGGCGCGGGCGCTGCCCGCGCGGTACGCCGTCCGGCCGGCCGATCCCGGCTCGGAGGCCGTGGCTCCGGGCGCCCCGGCGAAGGTGTACGGCTGGGGCGACACCACCGGTCAGGGCAAATACGCCGCCACGCTGCGCTCAGCCCCTGTGACGGTCCTGGCGGACTCCGAGTGCGAGCGGGCCTACCCGGGGGGCTCAGGGGGCCGCTACGCGGCCTCCACGATGCTCTGTGCCGGCGATCCCCAGGGCGGGCACGACGCCTGCCAGGGTGACAGCGGCGGGCCGCTGGTGGCCCGTGGGCGGCTCATCGGGCTGGTCTCGTGGGGGAGTGGCTGCGGGCGGGCCGGGAGCCCGGGGGTCTATACGCGGATCACCTCGGCGGTCGACGAGGTGGCCGCGGCCACCGGGACGCGCCGAACGGGCTGAGAGCGCCGCGCGGCGGGCGCACCGCACGCGACGACGAGAACGGGCCGCCATCCCGGTTTTCTGGGGTGGCGGCCCGTCGGCCGGTCCTGGATCAGCCCTTGGCTCGTCGTGGATGCGAGGTGTCAGTGTTCCTCTTCACCGGCGGCGGCCTGCACGGCCGTCAGTCGGTCGGTCTCATCCTGTATTTCCGCGGCGATCTTCTTGAGTTCCGGCTCGAACTTGCGTCCGTGGTGGGCGCAGAAGAGCAGTTCACCACCGCTGGTAAGAACGACGCGCAGATATGCCTGGGCGCCACAGCGGTCGCAGCGGTCAGCGGCCGTCAGCGGGCTCGCGGGGGTCAGAACAGTAGTCACGTCGCCTCTTCTCTAGCTCGACGAGCTGTCGTACCAGGGTCAACATCCAACCAGGCCGAAAACGTTCCCGCTCGCGGCCTTTCCTCGAAACTTCTTCCCGAGGTGGCTGTCTGCTGCCGGTTGGCGGCGAATGAGCCGTATTGCGTCGCTTTACGGTTTCGCGTTGCTTGTCAGGGTCGATCCTCCCGGCTGGCTTGCCGGTCGTTCATGAGGACGTGCCCGGAGCCTAAATGGTTCATGCCTGGAAGGGAACGTGATGTGTGCTTCACTCCATCGAGCGATCGAACACTCATGCGAGCCTCGGTTAGCATGAGAATTCAATAGGGTGGCGCTACAACGGCTCTACCAGGCCTCTGTACCCTCTGAGCGGCGACCGATGCCAGGCCCCTACCCACTGGGCCACATTTCAAATTCAGCGAGGAGCGAACCGCGTGACCGCCGAGACGTCCGTGCCGTCCAGTGCGCTGCTGACCGCAGACCGTGACGGTTCCAACTACACCGCGCGGCACCTGCTCGTCCTTGAGGGGCTCGAAGCGGTCCGGAAGCGACCCGGCATGTACATCGGGTCGACCGACAGCCGCGGCCTGATGCACTGCCTCTGGGAGATCATCGACAACTCCGTCGACGAGGCCCTGGGGGGTTACTGCGACCGTATCGACGTCACCCTCCACGAGGACGGCTCCGTCGAGGTCAAGGACAACGGCCGGGGCATCCCCGTCGACATCGAGCCCAAGACCGGCCTCTCCGGCGTCGAGGTCGTGATGACGAAGCTGCACGCGGGCGGAAAGTTCGGCGGCGGCGCGTACGCGGCCTCCGGCGGTCTGCACGGCGTGGGCGCATCCGTCGTGAACGCGCTCTCGGCCCGGCTGGACATCGAGGTCGACCTCAACAGCGCCACGCACGCGATCAGCTTCCGCCGGGGCGTCCCCGGCATCTTCACGGAATCGGGCCCCGACGCCCCCTTCGACCCGGCGAACGGCATGCTCAAGGGCAAGCGGGTGCCCAAGACACGCACCGGCACCCGCACCCGGTACTGGGCCGACCGGCAGATCTTCCTCAAGGACGCCAGGCTGTCGCTGGAGACCCTCCACCAGCGGGCCCGCCAGACCGCCTTCCTCGTCCCCGGCCTGACCATCGTCGTGCGCGACGAGCGGGCGGCCGGCGAGAGCGAGGGCAACGGCACGATCGAGGAGACGTTCCGGTACGACGGCGGGATCAGCGAGTTCTGCGAGTACCTGGCGCAGGACAAGGCGGTCTGCGACGTGCTGCGGCTGACCGGGTCGGGCGTCTTCAAGGAGACCGTGCCCGTCCTGGACGACCGAGGTCACATGACGCCCACCGAGGTCACCCGCGAGCTGGGCGTCGACATCGCGCTGCGCTGGGGCACGGGGTACGACACCACGATGCGCTCCTACGTCAACATCATCGCCACCCCCAAGGGCGGCACGCACATGACGGGCTTCGAGCGGGCGGTGACCAAGACGGTCAACGAGGCGCTGCGCTCGGCGAAGCTCCTGCGCGTCGCCGAGGACGACGTCGTCAAGGACGACGCCCTGGAAGGTCTCACGGCCGTGGTCACGGTGCGTCTGGCCGAGCCGCAGTTCGAGGGGCAGACCAAGGAGATCCTGGGCACGTCGGCGGCCAACCGCATCGTCGCGGGCGTCGTCGCCAAGGAGCTCAAGGAGTTCCTGACGTCGACCAAGCGCGACG
This sequence comes from Streptomyces panacea, assembly GCF_040560175.1. Taxonomy (NCBI): domain Bacteria; kingdom Bacillati; phylum Actinomycetota; class Actinomycetes; order Kitasatosporales; family Streptomycetaceae; genus Streptomyces; species Streptomyces panacea. The sequence goes on along the minus strand of NZ_JARJHW010000015.1, from coordinate 41,625 downwards.
CGAAGGCGCAGGCCCGCGCGGTGCTGGAGAAGGCCGTCGCCGCGGCCCGTACACGCATCGCCGCCCGTCAGCACAAGGAGGCGCAGCGCAGGAAGACGGCGCTGGAGACCTCCTCGCTGCCCGCCAAGCTCGCCGACTGCCGCAGTGACGACGTCGAGCGCAGCGAGCTGTTCATCGTCGAGGGCGACTCGGCGCTCGGTACGGCCAAGCTCGCCCGCAACAGTGAGTTCCAGGCGCTGCTGCCGATCCGCGGCAAGATCCTCAACGTTCAGAAGTCGTCCGTCTCCGACATGCTGAAGAACGCCGAATGCGGCGCGATCATCCAGGTCATAGGGGCCGGGTCGGGCCGGACGTTCGACATCGACGCCGCCCGCTACGGCAAGATCGTGCTGCTGGTCGACGCCGACGTCGACGGGGCCCACATCCGCTGTCTGCTGCTGACGTTGTTCCAGCGCTACATGCGTCCGATGGTGGAGGCGGGACGGGTGTTCGCGGCGGTTCCGCCCCTGCACCGGGTGGAGCTGGTGCAGCCCAAGAAGGGCCAGGACAAGTACGTCTACACGTACTCGGACAACGAGCTGCGGCAGACGCTTCTGGAGTTCCAGCGCAAGAACGTGCGCTACAAGGACTCCATCCAGCGCTACAAGGGCCTCGGCGAGATGGACGCCGACCAGCTGGCCGAGACCACGATGGACCCCCGCCACCGCACCCTGCGGCGGATCAACATCGGGGACCTCGAATCGTCCGAGCAGGTCTTCGATCTGCTCATGGGCAACGAGGTCGCGCCGCGCAAGGAGTTCATCACCAGCTCGGCCGCGACGCTGGACCGCGCCAGGATCGACGTCTGACCCACACCGATCAGGATCTCCGCCGGGCTCCACCCACGGGTGGAGCCCGGCGCCGTTCGCGACTCCCCCCAGAAGGGGATTCGGCGGGCCGTCGCGCTCCGTAACATCGAAGCCGAGAGAGAGGGCTTCGGGATGCGGATCCGTGTGGGGACCGAGTGGCCGAGCAGGGAGGCGCTGACCCGGGTGGGGGTGCCGCCCGTCAGGACGGCGCTGGACGTCGTGCTGTCGGGTGCGCTGACCGTCTGGCTGGTCGTGAGCGCGTACCACGCGGAGGCATTCCAGGGCCGGCTGATGGCCCTGCCGGTGCTGGGTCTCCTCTGCTTCCTGGCGGCCGTGCTGGTCTTCCGCCGGTGGACCGTCGCGCGGCGGCTGGTTCCCTCCCTGGCGATGCTGTTCGTGCTGACATCGCTGGGCGGCGGCGCGTACGCGGCGGGGGCCGAGGGGGCAGCCGTCCTGCTCTGGGTCCTGGCCACCGTCCTCGCGGTGGACAGACTGCCGATGGCGGCGGCCGTCTGCGTCTGGGCGGTGGTCTCCACGGTCGTTTTGCTGGCCCACGCCGGGGAGCCTCTGGGCGTGCTGGTGACCATGGGCTCCGTCCTGCTCGGCGGCTACACCCTGCGGCTCGACGCCCAGGCGCGCGGGGCCGGGTTCCGGCTGCTGGCGGAGGAGCGCGCCGCGCGGGCCGCCGAGGCCGAGTCGGCGGCGCTCGCCGAGCGGGCCAGGATCGCCCGCGAGATCCACGACGTGCTGGCCCACAGCCTCTCGGCGCAGCTCGTGCATCTGGAGGCGGCGCGCCTCCAGATCGAGGGCGGGTACGACCGGGAGCAGGTGCTGCGGCGGGTGGTGGAGGCGCGGAGCATGGCCCGGCAGGGTCTGGCCGAGACGCGGCAGGCGCTCTCCGCCCTCCGGGGCCAGCTGGTGCCCGTCGAGGACTATCTGCGCGAACTGGCGGTCGACGGGGTGCGGACCGAGGTCGTGGGGGAGCCGCGGCTGCTGCCCGTCGAGGCCTCGCAGGCGGTACGGCGCGTCGCCCAGGAGGCGCTCACGAACGCGCGCAAGCACGCCCCGGGGGCGGATGTGACGATGCGGCTGGAGTACGCGCGGGACGTGGTGACCCTGGAGGTACGGGACGTGGGCACGGACGCACCCGGCACCGAACTCGGCGCCTCCGGCTCCGGGTACGGTCTCCTGGGAATGCGGGAGCGTGCCGAACTGCTCGGCGGCAGTCTGGAGGCCGGGCCCGTCGCGGTCTCCGCGGAAGCAGACGTCGGCGGAGCCCCGTACGGCTCCGGACCACCGGACCGGTCCGAGGGGAAGGGCTTCACCGTGCGCCTGCGAGTGCCCGCGTGACGGCCCGGGTGATCGTGGCCGACGACCAGGCCGTGGTGCGCGAGGGCATCGTCATGCTGCTCGGGCTGCTGCCCGGTATCGAGGTCGTCGGCGCGGCGAGGGACGGCGAGGAGGCGGTGGCGCTCGTCGGTGAACTCGCCCCCGACGTGGTCCTGATGGACCTGCGCATGCCGCGCTGCGACGGGGTCGAGGCGACCCGCCGTATCCGCGAGCGGTATCCGGCGACCCAGGTCGTGGTGCTCACCACCTACGCCGACGACGACTCGCTGTTCCCCGCGCTGCGGGCCGGCGCGCGCGGCTATCTGACCAAGGACGCGGGCGGTGACGAGATCGTCAAGGCCGTCCGGGACGTCATGGCCGGGGACGCCGGACTCGCCCCCGGCGTGCAGCGGCGGCTGCTGGAGCGGGTCGGCGCGGTCCCCGTCGTACCGGAGCGCGAGGCGGTTCCCGACGGGCTCACCGCCCGCGAGACCGAGGTGCTCTCCCTGGTCGCCGAAGGGCTCTCCAACCACGAGATCGCCCGGCGGCTGCACATCGGGGCGGCCACGGTGAAGACCCACATCAACAACATCTTCGCCAAGTCGGGGGTACGTGACCGGGCGCAGGCGGTCCGTTACGCCTATCAGCACGGCCTCATCCAGCCACCCGGGACAAACGTCACCTGATGGGGTGAAGCCGGAGGGGAGAAGAGTCCGGGATCCTCCCGTTCCGGCCATCCTTGGGGCGCGGCCGAAATGGTCCGCTGACAAGGAGAGTTGACCGGTGGAGAAGCAGGACGGGCGCGACGCCGCGGCAGTGCGGACCGACGACCCCTGGTACGACGCGCCGGCCTCCGGCTGGGGCGAACTGGACGGTACGGGCACGCCGACGACACCCGTCGCGCCCGCCGCGGCCGGAATCCCCGCCGGGGGCGGCGCGGCGGGCGGGCCCGGAGCCCAGCCCGGCGCGGCCGACATCTATCTGGAGGTCCAGCGGAGCGCCGCCTTCCAGGAGGTACGCCGCCGTTACCGCCGTTTCGTCGTCCCGGCCACCCTCGCCTTCCTGCTCTGGTATCTGGCGTACGTCGTCACGGCGACCGTGGCGCCCGGTCTGATGGCGCGCCCGGTGGCGGGGGCGGTGAACGTGGCGATGGTCGCCGGGCTGGGCCAGTTCCTCAGTACCTTCCTGCTGACCTGGGCGTACTCCCGCCATGCCCGGCTGCACCGGGACCGGGACGCGCTCGATCTGCGCTGGAGCGTCTTCGACCGGACGCGGACGCGGGATCGGGAACGGGACCGGGAACAGACACGGGAACGGGAGCAACACACGGCGCGGGAGCGGCAGTCGGCGCGGGCGGGGGAGCGGCGGCGATGAGCGGCGACCACCAGACCCTGGCACTGCTGCTGTTCAGCGCGTTCGTCGCCGTCACCCTCGGCATCACCACCTGGGTGAGCCGCCACCGGCACGGCTCGGCGGAGGAGTTCTACACCGGCGGACGCCTCTTCTCCCCCATGGAGAATGGTTTCGCCATCGCGGGCGACTACATGTCGGCCGCCTCCTTCCTCGGAATCTCCGGTCTCATCGCCCTCTTCGGCTACGACGGCATGCTCTACTCCGTCGGCTTCCTCGTCGCCTGGCTCGTCGTCCTGCTGCTGGTGGCCGAACTCGTCCGCAACTGCGGCCGGTTCACGCTGGCCGATGTCGTCGCCGCGCGGATGCGGGAGCGCCCGGTCAGGATCGCGGCGGGCACGTCCTCCGTCGCGGTCTCCATCCTCTACCTGGTGGCTCAGATGGTCGGGGCGGGCAGCCTGGTCGCGCTGCTGCTGGGGGGTACGAGCGAGGCGGCGCGCGCCTGGACGGTGATCGGCGTCGGCGCGCTGATGGTCGTCTATGTGACGCTCGGCGGCATGCGGGCCACCACCTGGATCCAGATCGTCAAGGCCGTGCTGCTGATGGCCGGCACGATCGCGCTGACCGTGCTCGTACTGGTCCGTTTCCACGGCGACTTCGACGCGCTGCTCACCACCGCGGCCGAACGCAGCGGCCATGGGAAGGAGTTCCTGTCGCCCGGTCTCGTCTACGGCGGAGGCTGGACCGCGCGCTTCGACTTCATGAGCCTGGGGCTCGCCCTGGTGCTCGGTACGGCCGGACTGCCGCACATCCTGTCCCGCTTCTACACCGTGCCGACCGCCCGCGCCGCGCGCCGCTCGGTCGTCTGGGCCATCGGGCTCATCGGCGGCTTCTACCTGATGACGATCGTGCTCGGCTTCGGCGCCGCGGCCCTGGTCGGCACCGACGAGGTCCGCGCGTCGAGCGCGGCGGGGAACACGGCGGTGCCGCTGCTCGCCCTCGACCTGGGCGGTGGCGCGGGTTCCACCGGCGGAACGGTTCTCTTCGCCGTGGTCGCCGCCGTCGCCTTCGCGACGATCCTCGCCGTCGTCGCGGGCATCACTCTCGCCTCCTCGGCCTCGGTCGCGCACGACCTCTACGCCTCGCTCAAGCGGCCTGACCGCCGGGGAAGGCCGGACGCCAAACGGCACTCCAAGGCCCACTCCACGGCCCACGCCAAGCCCCACTCCAAGCCGCGCAGCGAGGTCGCCGTGGCCAGAATCGCGGCGGCCGGTATCGGCGCCGTGGCCATCGCGCTCGGCCTGCTCGCCCGCGATCTCAACGTGGCTTTCCTGGTCGGTCTCGCGTTCGCCGTCGCCGCCTCGGCCAATCTGCCGGTGCTGCTCTACTCGCTGTTCTGGCGGAACTTCACCACCCGGGGAGCGGTCTGGTCGGTGTACGGAGGGCTGGTGCCGGCCGTGCTGCTGGTGGTGTTCTCACCGGTCGTCTCCGGAAGCCCGGAAGCGCTCTTCCCCGGCGTGGACTTCCATGTCTTCCCGCTCCAGAACCCGGGCCTGGTCTCGATCCCGCTCGGTTTCCTGGCGGGCTGGCTCGGCACGGTCCTCTCGCGCGAACGTGCGGACGAGGCCAAGCACGCCGAGTCCGAGGTGCGTTCCCTGACGGGAGCGGGCGCCGTCTGAGTGCGTCCGAGGCCGGCGGACCCGGGTCAGCCGCTGGTCGCCCACGCGTACCGGTGCTCGGGGCGTCCCGTCTCGCCGTACCGGAGGCTGAGCCGTACCCGCCCCGCCCGCTCCAGCAGTTTGAGATACCGCTGCGCCGTCTGCCGGCTCATCCCCGCGCTCTCCGCGATCTCGTGCGCGGAGAGCGGTCCTTCGGCGCCGAGCAGCACCTGGCGCACCACCTCGGCGGTGCTCGGCGAGTGGCCCTTGGGCAGCTCGGGCGGCGAGGCCGATGCCGACAGCGCGCCGAACATCCGGTCCACGTCGGCCTGCTCGGCCTCGCCGCCGCCCTCCAGCGTGCGGCGCAGCGTCGCGTACGCCTCCAGCTTGGTGCGCAGCCCGGCGAAGTTGAACGGCTTGACCAGGTACTGGAGCGCCCCGTGGCGCATCGCCGACTGGACGGTCGCCACGTCGCGCGCGGCGGTCACCATGATCACGTCGGTCCGGTGGCCGAGCCCGCGCAGATCCCGTACCACCGAGAGCCCGTTGCGGTCGGGCAGATAGTGGTCGAGAAGGATCAGGTCGACGGGCCGCTCGGCGAGCCGGGTGAGTGCCTCCGCCGCCGAGTGCGCCTTGGCGACGACCCGGAAGCCGGCCACTTTCGCCACATAGGCGGTGTTGATGTCGGCGACCCGGATGTCGTCGTCCACGACCAGTACGTCGATCATCGTGTCTCTCCTGTGGTGACGGGCTCCGCCGGATCGCGTACGAGACCGCCCGGTGGCGCCGTGTCCGGCGCGCCGTCCGGTCCGCCGTCGCGGGCGGCGTCCCGTACGGCGTCCGCCGTCCCGGCGAGCGCCTCGGGCAGTACGACGGTGAACTCCGCGCCCCCGTCGGCGGATTCGGCGACGCGCGCGCTGCCCCCCTGACGCTCGGCGAGCCTGCGCACCAGGGCGAGGCCCAGTCCGCGCCTGCCGTGGGAGGGCAGTTCCTTCGTCGTCCAGCCTTCCGTGAAGACCAGTTCGCGCTGCTCCGGCGGGACTCCGGGGCCGCTGTCGGAGATCCGCAGGACGACCGTACGGCCCTCGGCCCGTACCTCCACCTCGATGCGCGGGTCCTCGGAGCCGGCCGCCGCGTCCAGCGCGTTGTCCACGAGATTGCCCAGCACCGTGACCAGCCCCTGCGGGTCGATCAGCCGGTCGGGCAGCAGCGTGGCGGGCGAGATGCGCAGCGAGACGCCCCGCTCGGCGGCGACGGTGGCCTTGCCGACCAGCAGGGCGGCCGGCAGCGGGTCGTGGATCCGCTCGGTGACCTGCTCGGCGGTCGCCCGGTGCACCCCGACGACCTCGGTCACGAACTCCACCGCCTCCTCGTGCATCTCCAGCTCCAGCAGCCCCATCAGCGTGTGCATCCGGTTGGCGTGCTCGTGGTCCTGCGCGCGCAGCGCGTCGATGAGACCGCGGGTGGCGTCCAGCTCCCGGCCCAGCTGTTCCAGCTCCGTACGGTCACGGAGCGTGGCGACCGCGCCGCCGTCGTCGGTCGGCATCCGGTTGGCGATGAGCACCCGGCCGCCGCTCATGGCCAGCAGGTCGTCGCCGGCCACCCGGCCGGCCAGCACGTCGGTGGTACGGCCGGGGCCCAGCACCACGTCCAGCGGCTGACCCGTGGCCTCGGGCCCGAGGCCCAGCAGCCGCTGCGCCTCGTCGTTCATCAGCCGGATCCGTCCCGTCCCGTCGAGGGCGATCACTCCCTCGCGCAGGCTGTGCAGCATCGCCTCGCGCTCCGCGAGCAGCGCCGCGATGTCGGAGAAGGCCAGGTCGTGGGTCTGGCGCTGGAGCCGTCTGGAGATCAGATACGCGGCCAGCGCGCCGACGGCCAGCGCGCCGCCCGCGTACGCGAGCAGTCCGGGGATCGTGGCCAGCAGGCGCTCGCGGACGCTGTCGTACGCGATGCCCACCGAGACGGCGCCGATGATCTTCCCCGACGCGTCGCGCAGCGGGACCTTGCCGCGCGCCGAGCGGCCGAGGGTGCCGCTGTCGATCTCCATGACGTCCTTGCCGGCGATCGCCTCGCTGGGGTCGGTGGAGACGACCTTGCCGATCTGGCCGGTGTCGGTGTGTGACCAGCGGACGCCGCGTCTGTCCATGATCACGACGTATTCGGCGCCGGTGGCCCGTCTGATGCGTTCGGCCTCCGTCTGCACCGGTCCGTCGAGCGAGGGCCCCGACGTCAGCAGCGCCCGCGCCACCGGCTCGGACGCGGTCGTCTCGGCGATGGCGAGCGCCCTGCGCATCGCCTGGTCGTCGAGCTGGTCGCTCAGAGGCCTGAGGAACAGCCCGGTGGCGAGCACGGCGGTGCCCGCGGCGATGGCCAGCTGCATCAGCAGCACCTGGGAGAAGACGCGCCGTGGCCAGCCGAATCGCCGTCGTCGCTGGGGGGTCGTCGGTCCGGCGCTCATGCGTACGAACGGTAGACGGCGCAGGTGTCTTTCTGAAATTTCCAGGATTACGCAAATGGCTTACGTGATCTGCGCGCCGCTTGCAGTGGGGTGAAAGTTCGCTGGAAAGCTGACTGATAGGGGCTGGTGGGTCCGTCTTGGGTGTTTTCGAGCCAGAGAACGGCCGACTTGGTTCTGTCGGATCTGTGGACGCTCTCGCATTTCTCTGCAACTCTCTGACCGCGTAACGCAAAAGATACCGCTCGGCAGTGCAGAAAACGCTTAGCGAAGAAAACGCTTGTCGCATCAGCCAGGTGGCACCAGCCATGCAGACAGAGCCGCGCCTCGCCGCCCCCGCGCCGAGGCCGAAGATCGGGGATACATGAGATCTCACCGTTGGAGATGGCGGGCGCTCTCCGCCGCCGTCACCACCAGTCTCCTGATGGTCGGCGGGCCGTCGCTCACCGCTTCGGCGGCCGACGGTCCCAACATCGCCGCGGGCAGTGCCGCGGCGGCGAGCAGCGCATCGAGCGACCACTCCGCACGGATGGTCGCGGACGGCGATCGGTCGACCTACTGGCAGGGCTCCGGCAAGAGCCTGCCCCAGTGGGTCCAGACCGATCTGGGCTCCGCCGCCCGGATCGACCAGGTCACGCTGAAGCTCCCCGCGGACTGGGAGACCAGACGGCAGACACTCGCCGTCCAGGGCAGTGCCGACGGCACGAGCTTCGCCACCCTGAAGACCTCCGCCTCGTACACCTTCAGCCCGGGCGAGGCCAACGAGGTCAGCATCTCGTTCCCCGCCACCCGGACGCGTTACGTCCGCGTGAACATCACGAAGAACTCGGTCGCGTCCGCGGGCCAGCTCGCCGAGCTCCAGGTCCACAAGGCCGCGGCGGCGTCGGTGAACCTCGCCGCCGGCCGGACGCTCACCGAGAGCAGCCACACCGAGGTGTACGCGGCGTCCAACGCCAACGACGGCAACAAGGCCAGCTACTGGGAGAGCCGTAACGGCGCGTTCCCGCAGTGGCTCCAGGCCGACCTCGGCTCCTCCGTCGGCGTCAACAGCGTCGTACTCAAGCTGCCCGACGGCTGGGAGGCCAGGAGCCAGACCCTCAAGCTCCAGGGCAGCACCAACGGAACGGCCTTCACCGACCTGGCCGCGTCCAAGGCGTACCAGTTCGCGCCCGGGTCCGGGAACACGGTGACGATCCCCTTCGACGCCACCACCACGCGCTACGTACGGGTCCTGGTCACCGCCAACTCCGGCCAGCCCGCCGCCCAGGTCTCCGAGCTGGAGATCTACGGCCCCGAGACGGGCGACACCCAGGCCCCGACCGCGCCCACCGAGCTGGCGTTCACCGAGCCCGCCTCCGGCCAGATCAAGCTGACCTGGAAGGCGTCGACCGACAACACGGCGGTCACCGGCTACGACATCTACGCCAACAACGTGCTGCGCACCAGCGTCGCCGGCAACGTCACCACCTTCACCGACACCCAGCCCGGCAACGCCGACGTCTCGTACTACGTACGGGCCAAGGACGCGGCCGGCAACACCTCGGGCAACAGCAACACCGTCACCCGCAAGCCGCCGGGCGGCGACACCCAGGCGCCGACCGCGCCCACCGGTCTCGCCCACACCTCGCCCTCGCCGACCCAGGTCAAGCTCACCTGGCAGGCGTCGAGCGACAACACGGCGGTCACCGGTTACGACGTCTACGCCAACAACGTGCTGCGCGACAGCGTCGCCGGCAATGTCCTGACCTTCACCGACACCCAGCCGGCCAGCACCACGGTCTCGTACTTCGTGCGGGCCAAGGACGCGGCGGGCAACCAGTCGGGCAACAGCAACACGGTCATCCGCACCGGCAGCACCGGCTCGGTCTCCAACCTCGCCGTCGGCAAGCCGATCAGCGCCTCCTCCGTGGTCCACACGTTCGTCGCGGCCAACGCCAACGACAACTCGACGTCGACCTACTGGGAAGGCGCCGGGGGCAGTTACCCCAACACGCTGACCGTGAAGCTGGGCGCCAACGCCTCCACCGAGAGCGTCGTCGTCAAGCTCAACCCGGACAGCAGCTGGGGAGCGCGCACCCAGAACATCCAGGTGCTGGGGCGCGAGCAGAACGCCACCGCCTTCACCAGTCTGGCCGCCGCGAAGGACTACGCGTTCAACCCGGCCTCCGGGAACCAGGCGACCATCCCGGTCTCCGGGAACGTCGCGGACGTCCAGCTCAGGTTCACCTCCAACACCGGTTCCGGTGCGGGCCAGGTGGCCGAGTTCCAGGTGCTGGGCGAGCCGGCACCCAACCCGGACCTCCAGGTCACTGCCGTGACCGCGTCCCCCGCCGAGCCGGTCGAGTCGAACCCGATCACCCTGTCGGCGACGGTACGCAACAACGGCACCGTGGCCGCGGCGGCGAGCTCCCTCGAATTCCGCCTCGGTGACTCCAAGGTCGGCACGGCGGCGGTGGGCACCCTCGCCCCCGGCGCGTCGGCCAATGTCAGCGCGGCCATCGGTCCGCGCGACGCGGGCAGTTACGAACTCAGCGCGGTCGCCGACGTGGCGGACGCGGTGATCGAGCAGAACGAGACCAACAACACCTACACTGCCTCGGCCCCGCTGGTGGTGAAGCCGGTCGCCAGCTCCGACCTGGTCGCGACGCTCGGCTCCTCCCCGTCCGCCCCGGCGGCCGGTGACACGGTCAACTTCTCCGTCTCGATCAAGAACCAGGGCACCGTCGCCTCCGCGGGCGGCAGCCACGGCATCACCCTGACCGTGCTCAACTCCGAGGGCGCCACGGTGAAGACCCTCACCGGCGCGCACAGCGGAGTCATCGCGGCGGGCGCCACCACGGCGCCGGTCGCGCTCGGGACCTGGGCCGCCGCCAACGGCTCGTACACCGTGAAGGTCGTGCTCGCCGACGACGCCAACGAGGTGCCGGTCAAGCGCGAGAACAACACCAGCACCCAGTCGCTGTTCGTCGGCCGCGGCGCCAACATGCCGTTCGACATGTACGAGGCCGAGGACGGCACCACCGGCGGCGGCGCGACGAAGGTCGGTCCCAACAGGACCGTCGGCGACATCGCGGGCGAGGCGTCGGGCCGCAGGGCCGTCAACCTCGACGCCAACGGCGAGTTCGTCGAGTTCACCACCAGGGCCAGCACCAACACCCTGGTGACCCGCTTCTCCATCCCCGACTCCGCGGGCGGCGGGGGCATCAACTCCACGCTCAACGTCTACGTGGACGGCGTCTTCCTCAAGGCGATCGACCTCACGTCCAAGTACGCCTGGCTCTACGGCGCCGAGGCGGGACCGGGCAACTCCCCGGGCCAGGGCGCGCCCCGTCACATCTACGACGAGGCGAACGTGATGCTGGGCAAGACCGTCCCGGCGGGCAGCAAGATCAAGCTCCAGAAGGACGCGGCCAACAACACCACCTACGCGATCGACTTCATCAACCTGGAGCAGGTCGCACCGGTCGCCAACCCGGACCCCGCCACCTACACGGTCCCGGCCGGCTTCACCCACCAGGACGTGCAGAACGCCCTGGACCGGGTCCGGATGGACAACACGGGCACCTTGAAGGGCGTCTACCTGCCCGCCGGTGACTACCAGACGGCCAGCAAGTTCCAGGTGTACGGCAAGCCCGTACAGGTGGTCGGCGCCGGTCCCTGGTACACCAAGTTCCACGCCCCGTCGACGCAGGACAACACCGACATCGGCTTCCGGGCCGAGGCCGCCGCCGCGGGTTCGTCGTTCAAGAACTTCGCGTACTTCGGCAACTACACCTCGCGTATCGACGGTCCGGGCAAGGTGTTCGACTTCTCGAACGTGCGCGACATCGAGATCGACAACATCTGGAACGAGCACATGGTGTGCCTCTACTGGGGCGCGAACACCGACGACATGACCATCAAGAACTCCCGTATCCGCGACATGTTCGCCGACGGCATCAACATGACCAACGGCAGCACCGGCAACCTCGTGACCAACAACGAGGCGCGGGCCACGGGAGACGACAGCTTCGCGCTGTTCTCGGCGATCGACGCCGGCGGCGCGGACATGAAGGACAACGTCTACGAGAACCTGACGTCGATCCTGACCTGGCGCGCGGCGGGTGTGGCCGTCTACGGCGGCTTCAACAACACCTTCCGCAACATCCACATCGCGGACACGCTCGTGTACTCGGGCATCACGGTCAGCTCGCTGGACTTCGGCTACCCGATGAACGGCTTCGGGACCCAGCCCACGACGATCGAGAACGTGTCGATCGTGAGATCCGGCGGTCACTTCTGGGGCGGGCAGACGTTCCCCGGCATCTGGCTGTTCTCCGCGTCCAAGGTGTTCCAGGGCATCCGGATCAACAACGTGGACATCGTCGACCCGACGTACAGCGGGGTCATGTTCCAGACCAACTACGTAGGAGGCCAACCGCAGTTCCCGATCAAGGACACGATCCTCAGCGACATCTCGATCACCGGTGCGAAGAAGAGCGGTGACGCCTACGATGCCAAGTCGGGCTTCGGGCTGTGGGCGAACGAGCTGCCGGAGACGGGGCAGGGACCCGCGGTCGGTGAGGTGACGTTCAACGGTCTGAGGCTGAGCGGCAACGCGTTGGACGTGAAGAACACGACGCCCAACTTCAAGATCAACATCAACCCGTAGAACAGAGCGCCCCGCCGTGGGCCGTCCGGGGGCTTCCTCGGGCGGCACCACGGCGGCACCCTGGCTGTGCAGGGACTTTACGCTGAGAAGTAAGTAGCTTGCATTGTTTGCGCTAGTCTTGCGTGTATGACGCGACGACTTGCTCAGGTGGCTAAGAAGGTTGGGGTCAGCGAGGCCACGGTCAGCCGGGTGCTCAACGGCAAGCCGGGAGTTTCCCAGGCCACCCGGCAGTCCGTGCTGACGGCGCTGGACGTGCTGGGGTACGAGCGGCCGACCCAGCTGCGCGGCGAGCGCGCCAGGCTGGTGGGCCTGGTCCTGCCCGAGCTGCAGAATCCGATCTTTCCGGCCTTCGCCGAGGTGATCGGCGGCGCGCTGGCGCAGCAGGGGCTCACCCCCGTCCTGTGCACGCAGACCAAGGGCGGCGTCTCCGAGGCGGACTACGTGGAGCTGCTGCTCCAGCAGCAGGTGTCCGGAGTCGTGTTCGCCGGCGGTCTCTTCGCCCAGGCCGACGCGCCCCACGAGCACTACCGTCAGCTCCACGAGCGCAAGATCCCGGTCGTGCTCATCAACGCGCCCATAGAGAATCTGGACTTCCCCACCATCTCCTGCGACGACGCCGTCGCCGTCGAGCAGGCGTGGCGCCACCTGTCGTCGCTGGGCCACGAGCGCATCGGCCTCGTCCTCGGCCCGGCCGACCACGTACCGTCGCGGCGCAAGCTCGCCGCGGCCCTCGCGACCGTGAAGGCGGCGGGGGAGTCCCTGCCCGACGAGTACATCGAGCGGTCGATGTTCTCCCTGGAGGGCGGCCAGGCCGCCGCCGCGCGGCTGCTGGACCGCGGCGTCACCGGCATCATCTGCGCGAGCGACCCGCTGGCGCTCGGTGCCGTACGGGCCGCCCGCCGGCGCGGGCTCGACGTCCCCGGCGAGGTCTCCGTCGTCGGGTACGACGACTCCGCCTTCATGAACTGCACCGAGCCCCCGCTGACGACGGTCCGTCAGCCCATCGAGGCGATGGGCCGCGCCGCGGTGGAGCTGCTGTGCGCCCAGATCCAGGGCGGCGCCGTGCCGCCCGGCGAGCTGCTGTTCGAGCCGGAGCTGGTCGTACGCGGCTCCACGGCGCAGTCGCCGCGCTAGCCACCCACCCGCCTCCGGGCGCCCGTCGGCCCTCAGCGGCCCTCGCAAGCCCCTTCCAGGGCCCCTTCGGGGGCCCTGTGGCAGTCCTGGGGGTCCTGTCTGACAAATCCCGCCCTGTCCAACTCCGGGCCCCCGCACGGCGCTTGGACGATGCGGAAGACTGTCAAACTTTTACGAAAACGGCGCGAGATCTTGCGGTCTCCTGTCGACGGTGGTTGAGTGTGCCGCGCCCCGGCAGAGTTTCAGCCGTGGGCCTTCCACGCTCATGCCCGAAGGGGACCATCGATGAGAAGTGCTGGGTTCCGCCGTATTCGCCGTACCGACCGCACCGCCGCGGCCGCCATTGTCACCGTGCTCGCCCTGACTCTCGCCGCCTGCGGCACGAGCAGCAGCAGCAGCGACGACGACGGCGACTCCGGCGGCGGGTCGTCCGACCCGTCAGCGCCGTTGGACCCGAAGGCCAAGGTGACACTCTCGATCGACTGCATGCCGCCGGCCGCGAAGGCCGCGGAGCTGAAGGAGTGGAACGAGGACGTCAAGGAGTTCAACAAGACGTACCCGAACGTCAAGATCAACGGGAAGTCCACGCCGGGCCAGTGCCTGGAGCCGCCGCGCTTCACCGCGATGCTCAAGGCGAAGTCCCAGCCCGACGTGTACTACACCTACTTCACCGACCTTCAGCAGGTGCTGGACAACGACGGGGCCGAGGACATCTCGGCGTACGTCAACGACAAGTCCGTGCCCGCGCTGAAGGACATCGACCCCAACGTCCTGGACGTGCTGAAGCAGGACGGCAAGCTCTACGGCCTGCCGACCAGCAACTACACCATGGGCCTGCTGATCAACCGGAAGCTCTTCGAGCAGGCCGGACTGGACCCCAACTCGCCTCCCACCACGTGGGAGGACGTCCGTACGGCCTCCGACAAGCTCGCCGAGATCGGCGGCGGGGTCTCCGGCTTCGGTGAGTACAGCGCCGGCAACAACGGCGGCTGGCACTTCACCGCCTCGATCTACGGTCTCGGCGGCGAGGTCGTCGACTCCACGGGCAAGAAGGCCGCGTTCAACACCGACCTGGGCAAGCAGGTCCTGGAGAACCTGCGCACCATGCGGTGGGACGACGACAGCATGGGCAAGACCCAGCTGCTCAAGTGGGGCGACCTCCAGAAGCAGATAGCCACCGACAAGCTGGGCATGTTCCTCGCGGCGCCCGACGACATCACGTACATGGTCCAGCAACTCGGCGCCAAGTACGAGAACTTCGGCATGGGGCCGATCCCCGGTGCCAAGGCGACCCTCTTCGGCGGCAACAACTACATGATCAAGAAGGGCAGTTCGCCCGACAAGATCAAGGCCGCCGTCGCCTGGCAGAACTTCAAGTTCCTCACCCCGGGCAAGGGCCAGTTCGAGTGGGACCGCAGCAAGGCCGACAAGCTCCCCGTCGGACTGCCGCAGCCGAACTTCTGGCTCGGTGACTCCAAGGCCAAGGACGACGCGCTGCGCGGCGAGCACGCCACCATGCCGGTCGAGAACTTCAAGCCCTTCATGGACAACCCGGTCAAGGGCAAGGCCGAGCCGCCCAAGGCGCAGGAGATCTACAAGATCCTCGACGTCGCGATGTCCGGCGTGCTGACCAACAAGGACGCGGACGTCGACAAGCTCCTGTCCACCGCCGAGAAGCAGGTCAACCAAGTCCTGGCGACTCAGTAACGGACGTGCGGGACCGGGTCACGCGGACCCGGTCCCGCCGACGGGCCCGGCCCCCGACCGGGGGCCGGATCAGCCCCGAACCGACGTTCCGTCCGTCTGCGAGCCACCGAGTCTGCGCACCGGCACCGAGGAGAGACCATGTCGGCCCCCACCCTGTCCAAGAGCGAGGCGACCCCGCCGAGCCACGGACGCCCCGGCTCCACCACCCGGACGGACTCCGCCCGCGAGGAGTTCGTACGGTCCGTGCGCCGCAATCTCTCGGCGCACGGGTTCCTGATCGGAGCCGTACTCTGCTTCTCGTTCTTCTCCTGGTATCCGATGGTCAGGGAATTCATCCTGGCCTTCCAGAAGAACGAGAACGGGAAGACCACCTGGGCCGGCTGGTCCAACCTCACGTACATCTTCAACGACCCGGCCTTCTGGCAGGCGTGGCGCAACACGCTCCTCTTCACCGGTCTCGCGCTGCTGCTGGGATTCATCGTCCCGTTCCTCATCGCCGTCGTGCTCAACGAATTCCGGCACGGCCAGGGATATCTGCGGCTGCTCGTCTATCTCCCGGTGATGCTTCCGCCGGTCGCCTCCGTGCTGCTGTTCAAGTACTTCTACGACCCCGGATACGGCCTGTTCAACCGCATTCTGGAAGTCTTCGGGCTGCCCGCCCAACAGTGGCTCCAGGACACCGACACGGCCATGCTCTCCGTGGTCATCGCCGCGACCTGGATGAACATGGGCGGCGCCACCCTGATCTACCTCGCCGCGCTCCAGGGCATTCCCGGTGAGCTGTACGAGGCGGCCGAACTCGACGGCGCGGGAATCCTCCGCAAAATCTGGCACGTCACCATCCCGCAGACCAAACTCATTCTCTCGCTGATGCTGCTCATGCAGATCATCGCGACGATGCAGGTATTCACCGAGCCTTTCCTGCTCACCAACGGGGCCGGGCCGGAAGGGTCGACGACGACGGTCGTCTATCTCATCTACCAGTACGCGTTCAACTTCAACAACTACGGCAGTGCGGCGGCACTCGGACTCGTCCTGCTCGTACTCCTCGCGGGTTTCTCCGCCGTGTACGTGCGACTCAGCCGCAGCAGCGAAGACTAGGAGGGGAGAGAAGGCATGACAGCGAACACGCTCATACCCCGGCGCAAGCGAGCCGCCACCGTCGAGGTCGCCCGCCCGCGGACCCTGATCTCACCGGCCCAACTGGGCAGATCGCGCGGCAGGACGGTCTACTGGATCGTCTTCGCCCTGGTGGTCCTCGTCTTCACCCTGGTCTTCCTCGGGCCGCTCTACTGGATGGTCACCGGCGGTCTCAAGACCACCCAGGAAGTGGTGCAGAGCCCCCCGACGGCCTTCCCCACCTCCGTACACCCGGAGAACTACGAGCAGGCCTGGAAGGTCATGGACCTGGCCAAACTGCTCTTCAACACCCTGTACTACGCGTTCGGCGCGCTCGCCTTCCAGCTGATCTTCGATGTGGCCGCCGCCTACTCGCTCTCCAAACTGCGGCCGATCTTCGGCAAGGCCATCCTCGGCCTGATGCTGATGACACTGATGATCCCGGCGACCGTCCTCGTCGTACCCCAGTACCTCACCGTGCTCGACGTACCGATCATCGAACGGAACCTGCTCAACTCGCCCTGGGCGATCTGGCTGCCGTCCGTCACCAACGCCTTCAACATCTTCCTGCTCAAGAGATTCTTCGACTCGATACCGCGGGAGCTGCTGGACGCGGCGGCCATCGACGGGGCATCGGCGACACGCACCCTGAGATCCGTGGTGCTGCCGATCTCCCGGCCGATCCTCGGAGTCGTGTCGATCTTCGCGGTCGTGGGGGTCTGGAAGGACTTCCTCTGGCCGATGCTGACCCTGCCCGATCCGAGCAAACAGACCCTGAACGTGGGCATCTACTCGCTCGCGAGCGGTGTACCGGAGAACGTCCTGATCGCCGCGCTCACCATCGCGTCCGTCCCGACGCTGCTCATCTTCCTGCTCTTCCAGCGCAACATCATGAGCGGTCTGACCGCGGGCGGCCTCAAGGGCTGATCGTCCTCACCGCTCCGTAGGACCTACTCCCCACCAGCGCTCCGCCGCCTGCCCTCCCATCCAGTGCCCCGTTGTCCGGGGGCCGGCGGCGGAGTACCACCTGCCCGAAAGGACCGTCACGTGGCAGCCATCCAGCCGGCCGAGGCCACCGTCGAATGGTGGCGCGACGCCGCCATCTACCAGGTCTACGTACGCAGCTTCGCCGACGGCGACGGCGACGGCACCGGCGATCTCGCCGGCGTGCGGTCCAGGCTGCCGTATCTCGTGGAACTGGGCGTGGACGCACTGTGGTTCACCCCCTGGTATCTCTCGCCGCTCGCCGACGGCGGCTACGACGTGGCCGACTACCGCACCATCGACCCGGCCTTCGGCACCCTCGCCGAGGCGGAGAAACTGATCGCCGAGGCCCGTGAACTGGGCCTCCGCACGATCATCGACGTGGTGCCCAACCATGTCTCCGACCAGCACGTCTGGTTCAAGGCGGCGCTGGCGGCCGGACCGGGCAGCCCCGAGCGCGAGCTGTTCCACTTCCGCCGGGGGCGCGGTGCGGACGGCGAACTCCCCCCGAACAACTGGGTGTCGGAGTTCGGCGGCGTCCCCTGGACCCGGCTGGACGACGGCGAGTGGTATCTGCATCTGTTCGCCACCGGACAGCCCGACCTCAACTGGGCCCACCCGGCGGTCCGCCGGGAGCACGAGGACGTGCTGCGCTTCTGGTTCGACCGGGGTGTGGCCGGCGTACGGATCGACTCCGCCGTCCTGCCCGCCAAGGACCCCGGCTTGCCCGACTTCACGCCCGGTGTCGACGCCCACCCCTTCGTGGACCGCGACGAACTCCACGACATCTACCGCTCGTGGCGCGCCATCGCCGACGAGTACGGCGGCATCTTCGTCGGCGAGGTCTGGCTCCCCGACGCCGAGCGCTTCGCCCGCTATCTGCGCCCCGACGAACTGCACACCGCCTTCAACCTCAGCTTCATGTCGTGCCCGTGGGACGCGGACCTGCTGCGGACCGCCGTCGACGACACGCTCGCCGAGCACGCGCCGGTCGGCGCCCCCGCCACCTGGGTGCTCTGCAACCACGACGTCACCCGCACCGCGACCCGCTACGGGCGCGAGGACACCCGCTTCGACTTCGCGGCCAAGACCTTCGGCACCCCGACGGACCTGGAGCTGGGCACCAGACGGGCCCGCGCCGCCGCGCTGCTCTCGCTGGCGCTCCCCGGCGCCGTGTACGTCTACCAGGGCGAGGAACTGGGCCTGCCCGAGGCCGACATCCCGCGTGACCGCATCGAGGACCCGATGCACTTCCGGTCCGGCGGTACGGATCCGGGCCGGGACGGGTGCCGCGTACCGCTGCCCTGGACGGCCGACGCGCCGTACGCCGGCTTCGGGGGAGACGCCGAGCCGTGGCTCCCGCAGCCGGATTCCTGGGCGAAGTACGCGGCGGATCTTCAGGAGGGCGACCCGGGATCGATGCTCAGCCTGTACCGGGAGGCGCTGCGGCTGCGCCGTACGGAGCCCGGATTCGCCGTCCGGGCGTCGGGGGACAGCGCCGAGGCCCCGCTGTCCTGGCTGCCCTCCGGCCCCGGTGTCCTCTCCTTCACCCGCACCGACGGCCTGATCTGCGTCGTCAACCTCGCCGGGCCCGCCACGGAGCTTCCCGGCCACACAAGCGTTCTGCTGACCAGCGGCCCCTTGGACGACGAGGGGAGGCTGCCGCAGGACACCGCGGCCTGGCTGCGGAGCTGACCCCGCCGCCGAACCGACCGGCCCGTGCCCCCCGACCGTGAAGTGCCGCGGCCGGGGGGACTCCACCGAGGCGTTCCGCGAGGCCGTCGCCGCCGCGAAGGGTGGCGTCGTGGGGATCCCGCCGGGCGAGTTCACGCTGACCCGGTCGCTCGGCGGCGCGGCCACCTTCAGGGGCGTCACGGCGACGGACGTGGGGGTCGCCGGTACGTACCAACTGCCCGTACCCGGCGGGCAGCGGCACCTTCGAGATCAGCGACGGCGGTGGCGACTCCGGCTGTGACACGGCCTGGGAGGACCGCGCGGTGTGGCCCGGGCCGGCGCGACAGGGGAGACGGGGCGCGCTCGACGGCCCCGTCCTGAGACGCCTCTGTCCGCTCCTATCCTGGAGCGGGCAGGCGTACGGCTCTGCCGCGACCTCCTACGGAAGACGGAGCACGGCCTTGAATCCGAGGACGGCCTTGAATCCGAGCACGGCCGGCAGGCAGATTCCGGTGGTCGTCCTCGCGGGCTTCCTCGGCTCGGGCAAGACGACCCTGCTCAACCACCTCCTGCGGCGCCGGGGCGGCAACCGCGTCGCCGTCGTCGTCAACGACTTCGGCGCCGTCGAGATCGACGCCATGACCGTCGCGGGCCAGGTCGGCTCCACGGTCTCCATCGGCAACGGCTGCCTCTGCTGCGCCGTCGACGCGAGCGAGCTGGACGGCTATCTGGAGCGGCTCAGCCGCCCCGCCGCGCGGATCGACATCATCGTCATCGAGGCGAGCGGTCTCGCCGAACCCCAGGAACTCGTCCGGATGATCCTCGCCGGCGACAATCCGCGCACCGTGTACGGAGGGCTCGTCGAGGTCGTGGACGCGGCCGAGTTCGACGCCACCCGTGAACGGCACCCCGAGACCGACCGGCACCTCGCCATCGCCGACCTGGTCGTCCTGAACAAGACCGACCGCGTCACACCGGCCGAACACGAGCGCGTCCTCGGGGTGATCGGGACGCTCGGACCGGGGGCGGCTGTGGTCTCCGCGTCGTACGGGAGGATCGACCCCGGCCTGCTCTTCGACCCCGCCGCGCGCCCCGCCGAGGAGGAGAAGGTCCGCCAGCTCTCCTTCGAGGATCTGACGGCCGACGAGGACCAGGAGCACGCGGACCACCCGCACACCGCGTACGAGAGCGTGTCGTACGACGAACCGGCCGCCATGGACCCGCGCCGGCTCATGGCCTTCCTCGACTCGCGGCCGGAAGGGCTCTACCGCGTCAAGGGCTTCGTGGACTTCGGCGCGGCGGACCCGGGCAACCGGTACGCCGTACACGCCGTGGGCCGCTTCCTGCGCTTCTGTCCGGAGCCCTGGCCACGGGGCGCCGAACGCCGCACCCAACTCGTGCTCATCGGCTCCGGCATCGACCGCGACGCCCTCGGTAAGGAGTTGACGGTCTGCGCCGTCACCGCGAGCGATACCGACAGCGGCGCCGAGGCCGCCGAGGCAGGCCCGGACGAGTCCGCCATGTGGGGCGTCCTGCGCTACGTACGGTCCGGGCCGGCGGCCGGGGAGGCCGCCGACCCGGTCTGAGCGTGGACCGCCTCCGTCAGCTCGCCGGACCGGCCAGTACGGCGACGACCGACGGCGGCGGCGTACCCGAACCGTCCCTGCGCGGATCCAGCTCCGGCAGCTGGGCCGGCGCCCCGTTCTTCTGCGCCGCCCGGGCCGGGGCCGCGCCCGCCCAGGCGAAGGTCAGCAGATCCTCACCCTTGAGGAACCGCTGGCAGCGCACCCCGCCGGTGGCCCGCCCCTTGCGCGGATACTGGTCGAACGGCGTGAGCTTCGCCGTCACCTCCGAGTCGTCCAGCGTGCCGTGCGAGCCCGCGACCGTGTAGACCACCCCGTCGCCCGCCGGATCGACCGCCGTGAAGGAGATCACCGAGGCACCGTCGGTCAGCTTGACGCCCGCCATGCCCCCGGCGGGCCGGCCCTGCGGCCTGACCTGCGAGGCCTGGTAGCGCAGCAGTTGGGCGTCTGAGGTGATGAAGACCAGATCCTCCTCGCCCGTACGCAGCTCGGCCGCGCCCACCACCCGGTCACCCTCCCGGAGGCTGATGACCTCCAACTCGTCCTTGTTGGACGGGTAGTCGGGGACGACCCGCTTGACGACGCCCTGGAGCGTGCCCAGCGCCAGGCCGGGCGACGACTCGTCCAGCGTCGTCAGACAGACCAGATCCTCGTCCGGCTCCAGCGTCAGGAACTCCGCGAGCGGCGCCCCGCCCGAGAGATTCGGCGCGGAAGCGGTGTCGGGCAGTTGGGGCAGGTCGATGACGGAGATCCGCAGCAGCCGTCCGGTCGAGGTGACCGCGCCGACCTCGCCGCGCGCCGTCGCGGGCACCGCCGAGACGATCACGTCGTGCTTCACCCGCTTGCCGTCGCCGCTGCCCAGCGGCCCGCCGTTGGCCGTACGCGCCAGCAGCCCGGTGGAGGACATCAGCACCCGGCACGGGTCGTCGGCCACCTCCAGCGGCACCGCGGCGACCGGCGAACTGCCCGACTCCAGCAGCACCGTGCGCCGGTCGGTCCCGAACTTCTTCGCCACCGTGGCCAGTTCGGAGGAGACGAGCTTGCGCAGCTCGGCGTCCGACTCCAGGATCCCGGTCAGCTCGTCGATCTCTCCGTTGAGCCGGTCGCGCTCGCTCTCCAGCTCGATCCGGTCGAACCGGGTGAGCCGGCGCAGCGGCGTGTCCAGGATGTACTGCGTCTGGATGTCGCTCAGCGAGAAGCGCTCGATCAGCCGCTCCTTGGCCTGCGCCGAGTTGTCGCTCGACCGGATGAGGCGGATGACCTCGTCGATGTCGATCAGCGCGACGAGCAGCCCCTCGACCAGATGCAGCCGGTCGCGCCGCTTGGTCCGGCGGAACTCGCTGCGCCTGCGCACGACGGTGAACCGGTGGTCGAGATAGACCTCCAGCAGCTCCTTGAGCCCCAGCGTCAGCGGCTGGCCGTCCACCAGCGCCACGTTGTTGATGCCGAAGGTCTCCTCCATCGGCGTCAGCTTGTAGAGCTGCTCCAGCACCGCCTCGGGGATGAAGCCGTTCTTGATCTCGATGACCAGACGCAGCCCGTGCATCCGGTCCGTGAGGTCCTTGACGTCGGCGATGCCCATGAGCTTCTTCGCCGAGACCAGGTCCTTGATCTTGGCGATCACCTTCTCCGGGCCGACGGCGAAGGGCAGTTCGGTGACGACGAGGCCCTTACGGCGCGCGGTGACGTCCTCCACGGTGACCGTGGCGCGGATCTTGAACGTCCCGCGCCCGTTCTCGTACGCGTCCTTGATGCCCTGGAGACCCACGATCCGGCCGCCGGTGGGCAGGTCGGGCCCCGGCACGTACCGCATCAGCGTTTCCAGGTCGGCGCCCGGGTGCTTGATCAGATGCCGGGCGGCGGCGATGACCTCGCCCAGATTGTGCGGCGCCATGTTCGTCGCCATACCGACGGCGATCCCGGAGGCGCCGTTGACCAGCAGGTTCGGATACGCGGCGGGCAGGGTGACCGGTTCTCGCTCCTGGCCGTCGTAATTCGACTGGAAATCGACGGTGTCCTCGTCGATCGACTCCGTCATGAGTGACGTGGCGTCAGCCATCCGGCACTCCGTGTACCGCATCGCGGCCGGCGGGTCGTCGTTACCGAGGGAGCCGAAGTTGCCGTGCCCGTCGACGAGCGGCAGCCGCATCGAGAACGGCTGCGCCATCCGGACGAGGGCGTCGTAGATCGACGCGTCCCCGTGCGGGTGCAATTTACCCATCACCTCGCCGACGACGCGGGCGCACTTCACATAGCCGCGGTCGGGGCGCAGGCCCATCTCGTTCATCTGGTACACGATGCGGCGGTGCACCGGCTTCATACCGTCCCGGGCGTCCGGCAGGGCGCGGGAGTAGATCACCGAGTACGCGTACTCAAGGAAGGAGCCCTGCATTTCATCGACCACGTCGATGTCGAGGATCTTCTCCTCGAAGTCCTCCGGCGGCGGGGTCTTCGTGCTGCGGCGGGCCATCGCTGCTGCGGCTCCTTCACAGGTCTGTGCGGGTCTGGGCGGACAACTAGAGGAACTGACGCCGACCATTGTGGCCCGCCGCACCGACAACGCCGACCTCGACCCGTCGTTGAACGGTCCGAGACGCCGTTTCCGGCGCCCCCGTACGAGCCCGTCGAGCGTCGGTCACGGGCCGATGGCGAGTCCTCGCCGCTTCCCCGGACACGGGAACTTCGCCAGGCGCGGGCACGCTTGCATACAGTGGCAGGACTTCTCCATATCGCGATCGAAGGGACGTACATGCCCATGGGTCACACGGCCACAGCGCAGGCCAGTTCCGGCGGCCTGACAGCGACCGAGCACCGGCTCGCCAACGGACTGCGCGTGGTGCTCTCCGAGGACCACCTGACCCCGGTCGCCGCGGTCTGCCTCTGGTACGACGTCGGCTCACGCCACGAGGTCAAGGGCCGTACGGGCCTCGCCCACCTCTTCGAGCACCTGATGTTCCAGGGCTCGAAGCAGGTCAAGGGCAACGGTCACTTCGAGCTGGTCCAGGGCGCCGGCGGCTCGCTCAACGGCACCACCAGCTTCGAGCGCACCAACTACTTCGAGACCATGCCCACCCACCAGCTGGAGCTCGCCCTCTGGCTGGAGGCCGACCGCATGGGCTCGCTGCTCTCCTCCCTGGACGACGAGGGGATGGAGAACCAGCGCGACGTCGTGAAGAACGAACGCCGCCAGCGTTACGACAACGTGCCCTACGGCACCGCCTTCGAGCGCCTGACCGCGCTCTCCTACCCCGAGGGCCACCCGTACCACCACACCCCGATCGGCTCGATGGCCGACCTGGACGCGGCGACCCTCGACGACGCGCGGCAGTTCTTCCGTACGTACTACGCGCCGAACAACGCGGTGCTGTCGGTCGTCGGCGACATCGACCCCGAGCAGACGCTCGCCTGGGTCGAGAAGTACTTCGGCTCGATCCCCGGCCACGACGGCAAGCAGCCGCCGCGCGACGGCTCGCTGCCCGAGACCATCGGCGGGCAGCTCCGTGAGGAGATCCACGAGGACGTCCCGGCGCGCGCGCTGATGGCCGCCTACCGGCTGCCGCAGGACGGCACCCGCGAGGCCGACGCCGCCGACCTGGCGCTCACCGTCCTCGGCGGCGGCGAGTCCTCGCGTCTGCACAACCGCCTGGTGCGCCGCGACCGTACGGCCGTCGCCGCCGGATTCGGGCTGCTGCGTCTCGCCGGCGCGCCCTCGCTGGGCTGGCTGGACGTGAAGACGTCCGGCGGCGTCGAGGTCCCGCAGATCGAGGCCGCGGTCGACGAGGAGCTGGCCCGGTTCGCGGCCGAGGGCCCCACGGCCGAGGAAATGGAACGCGCCCAGGCCCAGTTGGAGCGCGAGTGGCTCGACCGGCTCGGTACGGTCGCGGGCCGCGCGGACGAACTGTGCCGGTACGCGGTGCTGTTCGGCGACCCGCAGCTGGCCCTGACCGCCGTCCAGCGGGTGCTGGACGTCACGGCCGACGAGGTGCGCGCGGTGGCCGAGGCCCGGCTGCGCCCGGACAACAGGGCGGTGCTGGTCTACGAGCCGACGACCGCCGACGACGAGGACGCCGCTTCCGACGAGATCACCGACGAGACCCTCGACCAGCACGAAAAGGCGGACCAGTGACCGACGCTGCCGTGACCATGGAGTTCCACCCGCAGCCGACGGCCGGAGAGGCCAGGCCCTGGGCGTTCCCCGCACCTGAGCGCGGCGCGCTGCCCAACGGCCTGACGGTGCTGCGCTGCCACCGCCCCGGCCAGCAGGTGGTGGCCGTCGAGATCTCCCTCGCCGCCCCGCTGGAGGCGGAGCCCGAGGGCCTGGACGGTATCGCCACGATCATGGCCCGCGCGCTGTCCGAGGGCACCGACAAGCACACCGCCGAGGAGTTCGCCGCCGAGCTGGAGCGCTGCGGCGCCACGCTCGACGCGCACGCCGACCACCCCGGCGTCCGGGTCTCCCTGGAGGTCCCGGTCTCCCGGCTGCCCAAGGCGCTCGGCCTGCTCGCCGACGCCCTGCGCGCGCCGCTGTTCTCCGAGAGCGAGGTCGGCCGGCTCGTCACGAACAGGCTGGACGAGATCCCGCACGAGCAGGCCAACCCGGCCCGCCGCGCGGCCAAGCAGCTCTCCAAGGAGCTGTTCCCGGCCACCTCGCGCATGTCGCGTCCGCGCCTGGGCACCGAGGAGACCGTCGGACGCATCGACGCGAAGGGCGTCCGCGCCTTCTACGACGCGCATGTCCGCCCCGCCACCGCCACCGCGGTGATCGTCGGCGACCTCACCGACGTCGATGTCGACGCGCTGCTCGCCGAGACCCTCGGCGACTGGACGGGCGACACCTCGGAGCCGCGCCCCGTGCCGCCGGTGACCGCCGACGACACCGGCCGGGTGGTGATCGTGGACCGGCCCGGAGCCGTCCAGACCCAGCTCCTGATCGGCCGCGTCGGTCCCGACCGGCACGACCGTGTCTGGCCGGCCCAGGTGCTCGGCACGTACTGCCTGGGCGGCACGCTCACCTCCCGGCTCGACCGGGTGCTGCGCGAGGAGAAGGGCTACACCTACGGCGTGCGGTCCTTCGCGCAGGTGCTGCGCTCCGACCCGCAGGGCACGGGCGCCTCCATGCTCGCCATCAGCGGCTCCGTGGACACCGAGTCGACCGGGCCCGCGCTGGACGACCTGTGGAAGGTCCTGCGTACGCTCGCGGCCGAAGGACTGACGGACGCCGAGCGTGAGACGGCCGTACAGAATCTGGTCGGGGTCGCGCCGCTGAAGTACGAGACGGCCGCGTCCGTCGCGGACACGCTCGCCGACCAGGTCGAGCAGCACCTCCCGGACGACTTCCAGGCGCAGCTGTACGCGCGCCTGGCCGAGACCGGCACGGTCGAGGCGACGGCCGCCGTCGTCAGCGCCTTCCCGGGCGACCGGCTCGTCACGGTGCTCGTCGGGGACGCCTCGGTGATCCGGGAGCCGATCGAGGCCCTGGGTATCGGCGAGGTGAAGGTCGTCACCGGCTGAGGCCGACGACGCCCCACGCGGCGACCGCGCGAAACGGATAAAGGGAACCCCGGTGACGAACCTGTCGCCGGGGTTCCCCGCTATGTCCGCATTCAGGAGGACGTTGCCTGAATGCCCTGTGGCGTGCGCTACAAAATGGCCTGTCCGTTTGGTGATTGAAAGATGACCCCTTTAGCGTCGGTCCGGCTGTCCGCCAGAGCCCGCCGCATCCGCGGCACCGGACAGCCATCGCCGAGTCCCCGTCAGGCGCGAGCCTGGGGAGCCGGGGACCCATTCACGTCCCTGGGGTGAATCGGGGGCCTTCGCGCAATCCGCGGAGGAGCCCGTAGGAGACCTTCCTGCTCCGAACCCGTCAGCTAACCCGGTAGGCGAGAAGGAAGGAAAGGACCAGCCACTTCATGGCGTTCACCCGTGCCCCCGGGAAGCACCGTGCCCCGAGCCGAATGACGCGCAGAAGCGCGAACATCGCCGGAGTCGCGACTCTCACAGCGGCCGGTGTCATCGGCACCCTCGCCTCCCCGGCGCTCGCCGCCGACGTGGAGGCGGCCGTCGCCCAGGACGCCGTCCCGGTCACCCCGGTCCGCGCCATCGTCATCGACACCTCGCTCGCCGCGAAGATCGACGCCCAGGCCGACGCGCAGCACCTGGCCGTCCGGAAGGCCGCGGAGGCGAAGGCGGAGGCCAAAGCCGCGGCCCGCGCCAAGGCCGAGGCGAAGCGCAAGGCGGCGGCCCGCGCCAAGGAGATCCGCGAGGAGAAGGAGCGCGCGACACGGGCCGCGGAGCGCGAGCGCCTCAACTCCTACCGACTCCCCGTCACCGGCTCACCGGTCACCACCGGCTATCGGACCGGCGGCGCGCTCTGGTCCTCCGGCAGCCACTCCGGCGTCGACTTCCGCGCGGCGTCCGGCACTTCGGTCGTGGCCGTCGGCGCGGGCACCGTCGTCGAGGCCGGCTGGGGCGGCGCGTACGGCAACAACGTCGTCATCCGCATGAACGACGGCACGTACACCCAGTACGGACACCTCTCCTCGATCGGCGTCTCCGTCGGCCAGAGCGTCACGCCGGGCGCGCGGATCGCGCTCTCGGGCTCGACCGGCAACTCGACCGGCCCACACCTGCACTTCGAGGCACGGACGAGCGCGGAGTACGGCTCCGACATCGACCCGGTCGCGTACCTGCGCGCGCACGGCGTCGGCGTCTGACGGCACGGACATCCACCTACGACGAAGGCCCCGGCGTCCCGCGCCGGGGCCTTCGTCGTACAGGTGCGGCTCAGACGGTCTCGGGAAGCTCGTCCAGTCCCTCGGCGACCAGCTTCGCCAGCCGGTCCAGCGCGGCGTCGGCGTCGTCCGCGTCGGAGAACAGGACGATCTCGTCGCCGCCCTGCGCGCCCAGTCCCAGCACGGCGAGCATCGACGCCGCGTTGACCGGGCTGCCGTCGGCCTTGGCGATCGTCACCGGAACGCCGGAGGCCGTGGCGGCGCGGACGAAGATGGAGGCGGGACGGGCGTGCAGGCCCTCGGCCCAGCCGACGTTGACGCGGCGCTCAGCCATGGTGTTGCCCTTCAAAGTCACAGTTGTTGTCTAGACCAGTGTCTCATGTGCCCCGTAACGGACCGGTGAGGCACCCCCAGACTGCCCCGGCCGGACAACCGCCGCTACCCGTGTGCGCGCCGTAGGCTCTCCCCATGACGCCGCCGTCGCAGCACGCCTACCCCGCTCACTGGGAAGCAGACGTGGTCCTGCGCGACGGGGGCACCGCCCGCGTCCGGCCCATCACCACCGACGACGCCGAGCGCCTGGTCAGCTTCTACGAACAGGTCTCGGACGAGTCGAAGTACTACCGCTTCTTCGCGCCCTACCCCCGGCTCTCCGACAAGGACGTCTACCGGTTCACCCACCACGACTACGTGGACCGGGTGGGCCTCGCCGTGACCGTCGGCGGCGAGTTCGTCGCCACCGTCCGCTACGACCGCATCGACAGCCGGGGCATGCCCGCGTCGGCCCCCGCCGACGAGGCGGAGGTCGCCTTCCTCGTCCAGGACGCGCACCAGGGGCGCGGGATCGCCTCCGCGCTCCTGGAACACATCGCCGCGGTGGCGCGCGAGCGCGGGATCCGGCGCTTCGCAGCGGAGGTGCTGCCCGCCAACAACAAGATGATCAAGGTGTTCCGGGACGCCGGGTTCACCCAGAAACGCAACTTCGAGGACGGCTCGGTCCGCCTCGTACTCGACCTCGAACCGACCGCCGAGTCCCTCGCCGTCCAGCGGGGCCGCGAGCAGCGCGCCGAGGCGCGCTCCGTCCAGCGGCTTCTCGGCCCGTCGTCCGTGGCCGTCGTCGGCGCCGGCCGCACGGCGGGCGGCGTGGGGCGGGCGGTGCTGCGCAATCTCCTCGACGGGGGCTTCACCGGGCGTACGTACGCGGTGAATCTGGCCCTGCCCCCGGAACTGGCCGAGATCGGGGGCGTCCCGGCCGTACGCTCCGTCGCGGAGATCCAGGAGCCCGTCGACCTCGCGATCGTCGCCGTCCCCGCCGAGCGGGTGCCCGAAGTCGTCGCCGACTGCGGCGAACACGGTGTCCAGGGCCTGGTCGTCCTGTCCGCCGGATACGCGGAGAGCGGGCCCACCGGGCGGGAGCGGCAGCGCGCACTGGTGCGGCAGGCGCGGTCGTACGGGATGCGGGTCATCGGGCCCAACGCGTTCGGCGTCATCAACACCTCACCACCCGTCCGGCTGAACGCCTCGCTCGCGCCCGAACCGCCCGACCGGGGGCGGATCGGCCTCTTCACCCAGTCGGGCGCGATCGGCATCGCGCTGCTCGCCGGGCTGGTCCGGCGCGGCGCGGGCCTGTCCACCTTCATCTCGGCGGGCAACCGCGCGGACGTGTCGGGCAACGACTTCCTCCAGTACTGGCACGACGACCCGGACACCGACGTCGTGCTGCTGTACCTCGAATCGATCGGCAACCCACGGAAGTTCACACGCCTGGCGAGGCGTACGGGGGCGGTGAAGCCCGTCGTCGTCGCGAAGGGCGCGCGGCACAGCGGCAGCGCGCCGCCGGGGCACGCGGTGCCGGTCACCCGCATCCCGGAAGCGACGGTCTCGGCGCTGCTCAGCCAGGCGGGGGTGATCCGCGTGGACACCGTCACGGAGCTGGTGGACGCGGGCGTCCTGCTCGCGACCCAGCCCCTGCCGGCGGGGCCGCACGTGGCGATCCTCGGCAACTCGGAGTCGCTCGGGCTCCTCACGTACGACGCCTGTCTGACGGAGGGCCTGCGCCCACTGCCCCCGCTCGACCTCACGACATCGGCCCGCCCGGAGGACTTCCGTACGGCGCTGGCCACGGCACTGGCGGACCCGGGCTGCGACGCGGTCGTCGTCACGGCGATCCCCTGGGTCGGCGAGAACGGCGCGAGGGAGTCGGGCGACGGCGAGGTCCTGGCGACGGCGCTGCGCGAGGCGGCCTCGATGTCGCCGGCGAAGCCGGTGGCGGTGGTCCACGTGGAGATCGGCGGCCTGGCGAAGGCACTCTCGGCGGCCACGACGACGGCCCCCCGCCCGGGCCCGATGCCGGGCGCCGCCGCTGCCGACGACGAGACGCCGGACAGACCGGCCGACAGCGGCCAGGTCCCCAGGACCCCGAACCCGGCCCCCACCCCCGAGACCCCGACCGCCCGGCCCGCGCCGGGACCCGGCCCCGTCGCCGGGCCGGGCCGTCAGCCGGCCGACGGCGCCGACCCCGCGTCCGACACCACCCCCGGCCGGATCCCCGCCTACCCCGCCGCCGAGCGTGCCGTGCGGGCGCTCAGCCAGGCCGTCACCTACGCGCAGTGGCGGCGGCAGGCCGCCGAGCCCGGCAAGGTGCCCGAGTACGACGACATCGACGAGAGCGGCGCCGCCGGGCTCATCGACCGGATGCTCGGCGCCGCGTCCCCCGACCCGCAGGGGCTGAGCCTCGGCGACGACGACACCCGCGAACTGCTCGGCCGGTACGGGATCGCCGTACGGCCCACCCTGCCCGCGCCCGGACCCGACGACGCCGTGGAGGCCGCCGCCCGGCTCGGCTACCCCGTCGCGCTCAAGACCACCGCCCCACATCTGCGCCACCGGGCCGACCTCGGCGGCGTACGCCTCGATCTCCCCGACGAGGCGCAGCTGCGGACGGCGTACCGCGAACTCACCGACCTGCTCGGCGAGCCCGCCGAGCTGCGGCCCGTCGTCCAGGCGATGGCACCGCGCGGGGTGGACACCGTCGTGCGCGCGGTCATCGACCCGGCGGCCGGCGCCGTGCTCTCGTTCGGGCTGGCGGGCGTGGCCTCCGAACTGCTGGGCGATGTGGCGCACCGGCTCGTCCCCGTCACCGACCGCGACGCCGCCGAACTGCTCCGCTCCATCCGCACCGCACCCCTCCTCTTCGGCTGGCGCGGCTCCGCGCCCGTCGACACCGCCGCACTCGAAGAGCTGCTGCTGCGGGTGTCCCGGCTCGTCGACGACCACCCGGAGATCGTCTCCGTCGCGCTCGAACCGGTGGTGGTCGCCACGACCGGCCTCTCCGTGCTCGGCGCGAGCGTCCGCCTCGCCCCACCACCGTCCCGCGACGACCTCGGACCCCGCCGCCTGCCCAGCTACTAGGCCCCCGCACGGTCCTGGCCATACATCCCGCCACCGTAGGATGGGGCCATGGCGAAGACCGGTACGACGACCCAGGGGCTGCGCACGGCGATCGAGCGCAGTGGCTACTACCCGGCTCTCGTGGCCGAAGCGGTGGAAGCCGCTGTCGGAGGCGAGCCGATCGCTTCGTATCTGGTGCACCAGGAGACGACGTTCGACTCCAACGAGGTCCGCCGGCATGTCACCGTCCTCGTCCTCACCGCCCACCGCTTCATCGTCAGCCACACCGACGAGCAGGCCGCCGACACCAGTTCGCCGACGCCGTACGCCACCACCTCGACCGAGTCCGTGAAGCTGGACCGGATCTCCTCCGTGGTCGTCAGCCGCGTCGTCGCGAACCCCGAGTCGTACACCCCGGGCACCCTGCCCCGCGAGGTCGTCCTCACCATCGGCTGGGGCGCCGTCTCCCGGATCGATCTGGAGCCCGCCGCCTGCGGCGACCCCAACTGCGAGGCGGACCACGGCTACACGGGCAACTCCACCGCCGACGACCTGAGCCTGCGCGTCAGCGAGGCCGGTGACGGACCCGACACCGTCCGGCAGACGCTCGTCTTCGCCCAGTCGCTCTCCGAGGCCACCGCGGCCGCCCCGTCGTCGACCGGCCGTTGATGGCCGCCCCGCCCGCCGCCTGGCAGGACCCGGTCCCGCTCGCCCTGGACACCGCGCCCGTCCCCGAGTACGGCGGCGGCTCGCTCGCCGACCTGCTGCCCACCCTCGTCGCCGGCCAGGGCGTCACCGTCCCGGGCACCGTCCCCGGCACCCCGGCCGCCGTCATCCCCGAACTCACCCCGGCCGACCGCAACTGCGTCTTCCTGATCGACGGCCTCGGCTGGCAGCAGATCAAGGACCACCCCGACGAGGCGCCGTATCTGACGTCGCTGCTCGCCACTTCACGCGGCGGCACCGGTCGGCCGATCACCGTCGGTTTCCCCGCCACCACCGCGACCTCGCTCGCCTCCATCGGTACGGGCCTGCCGCCGGGCGTCCACGGCATGCCCGGCTACACCGTGCGCGACCCCGCGACCGACCGGCTGATGAACCAGCTCCGCTGGCGACCCTGGACCGACCCGCACGTCTGGCAGCCGTATCCCACGATCTTCCAGCTCGCCGACGCCGCCGGGATCCACGCCGCCCAGGTGTCGTCCCCGATCTTCGAACGCACCCCGCTCACCGATGTCGCCCTGAGCGGCGGCACCTTCCACGGCCGCCTCTCCGGCGAGGAGCGGATGGACCTCGCCGCCGCCCAACTGGCCGCGGGGGACCGGTCGCTGGTCTACACGTACTACAGCGAGGTCGACGGCAAGGGCCACAAGTTCGGCATGGACTCCGACGCCTGGCGCGGCCAGCTGATGTACGTGGACCGGCTCGCCCAGCGTCTCGCCGAGCAACTGCCGCCGCGCTCCGCCCTGTACATCACCGCCGACCACGGCATGATCGACATCCCCTTCGACGAGGAGTCGCGCATCGACTTCGACGAGGACTGGGAGCTGCGCGCCGGCGTGGCCCTCCTCGGCGGCGAGGGCCGCGCCCGCCACGTCTACGCGGTACCGGGCGCCGAGGCGGACGTCCTCACCGTCTGGCGCGAGGTGCTGGGCGATCGGTTCTGGGTCGCGAGCCGCGACGAGGCCATCGCGGCGGGCTGGTTCGGCCCGCCGCACACGGTCGAGGAGCGGGTGTACGGCCGGATCGGCGACGTCGTGGCCGCCGCCCACGACGACGTGGTCATCACCGCCTCCGTCCACGAGCCGCGCGAGTCCGAGATGGTCGGCATGCACGGCTCGATGACCCCCGTCGAGCAGTTGGTGCCGCTCCTCGAAGTACGCTCGTAGCCGCGCGCCCCGGTCACCCCCGGCGCACCCGCCCCCGGACCGCTCCGCACCGGCGCGCGCCACCTGCCCCCGTCGTATCTGAAAGGCCGTCACTTCCTCATGCCCGAGCTGGTGTTCTTCTCCGGAACCATGGACTGCGGAAAGAGCACCCTGGCTCTGCAGATCGAGCACAACCGCTCGACCCGCGGCCTCCTCGGCATGATCTTCACGCGCGACGACCGCGCGGGCGAGGGCAAGCTCTCCTCCCGGCTCGGCCTGGTGACCGACGCCGTCGAGGCGGCCGAGGGCTTCGACTTCTACGCGTACATCGTCGACCGCCTCTCCCAGGGCGGCCGTTGCGACTACGTCATCGCCGACGAGGCGCAGTTCCTCGCGCCCGAGCAGGTCGACCAGCTCGCCCGGATCGTGGACGACCTCGAACTGGACGTCTTCACCTTCGGCATCACCACCGACTTCCGCACCGAGCTCTTTCCCGGCTCGCGGCGGCTGGTGGAACTCGCCGACCGCGTCGAGGTCCTTCAGGTCGAGGCGCTGTGCTGGTGCGGGGCGCGGGCCACGCACAACGCCCGTTCGGTCGGCGGGGTGATGGTGGTCGAAGGTGCCCAGGTCGTCGTCGGCGACGTGCACCAGTCGCAGGACGAGGTCGGCTACGAGGTGCTGTGCCGGCGCCACCACCGGCGCCGTATGACGGCGGCCACCGCCAGAGCCGCCGCGCTGTCGCCGGACGTGCTGCCCGTCGAGATCGGCGCACAGGCGGACGCGGTGCGAACGGAGAGCGTACGGACCGACGACGCACGGCGCGACGCCGTACACAGCGACGCCGTACACCGTGATGCCGTTCACCGCGATGCCGCCCGCGCCCCCGGCCTCCGACTCAGCGGTCCGCCGAGCGCACCACGCTGAAGACCGCGCCCTCCGGATCCGCCACGGTCGCCACCCGCCCCGCCGCCGTCTCCCACGGCGGCTCGATCACATGCCCGCCCAACTCGGTGACGCGCCGGACCGCGGCGTCCGTGTCGTCCACCTCGAAGTACGTCATCCAGTGCGCCCCCCGGATCGGGCCCAGGCCCTCGCCCACCCCGTGCAGCGTCGCCACCGCGCGCCCGTCGAGGCTCAGCGTCACCACGTCGTCGCGATTCCCGTCCTGGCCGGTCGTCTCCAGCTCGTATCCGAAGACCGACCGGTAGAACGTGCTCATCCACGTGGCCTCGCGGGTCACCAACTCGTTCCAGACCGGCGTCCCGTGCGGCCCGGCGACGGCCGTGCCGGTGTGCGCCCGCGCCTGCCAGATACCGAAGAGCGCGCCGGCCGGATCCGACGCCATGGCGAGGCGCCCCTCCGAGCCCGCGTCCAGCGGCCCCACTCCGACGGTGCCGCCGTAGCCCCTGATCGCCTCGGCCGTCGCGTCGGCGTCGTCCGTGGCGAGATACGTCGTCCACGCGAGCGGCAGCCGTCTGCCCGGCGCCAGTTCGCCGATTCCGGCGACCTCCTTGCCGTCGAGGACACCACGCACGTACGGGCCGAACTGCTGGGCCCCCGGCACCCGGACGAACTTCCAGCCGAACAGGGCCCCGTAGAAGTCCTGTGTCGTGCCGAGGCTGTGCACCATCAGACTCACCCAGCACGGTGTGCCGGGTCTGCGCCGGACCGCTGCCTCGGTCATCGTCGCTCTCCTCTCGAACCGTTCGCGGACGGTCGTGATCGGGATGGGCATGCGGAAGTCAGATGGTTCCACTCCCCACCGCCCACCGTGCCCCGGCCGCGCCGCTTTTGGCGTGATCTAGCAAGAGGATGACCGTTTTGACAGGGACGTAACGTTGTCGTGCTATCACCCACCGGGTCGAAGCCGAACGCCCTTGCCGGTGCGCGAGGATGGCACGCATGACAGTCATCATCTCCGCGTCCGAACTCGCCGACGCGACGGCCGGGCCCCGGCCGCCCGTCCTGCTCGACGTCCGCTACGCGCCCGGCGCCCCGCCCGGCCGCCCGGAGTACGACGCCGGTCATCTGCCGGGCGCCGTCTTCGTCGACCTCGAAGCGGAGCTGTCGGGCCCGCCCGGCGACGGTGGCCGTCATCCGCTGCCCGACGTCGCCGTGTTCGGCGCGGCGATGCGCCGCGCGGGCGTCTCGGCCGACACACCGGTCGTCGTCCACGACGCCGGTCTGGGCTGGGCCGCGGCCCGCGCCTGGTGGATGCTGCGCTGGGCCGGTCACCGGGACGTACGGGTGCTGGACGGCGGACTCGCGGGCTGGGGCGGCCCGTTGACCACCGAGATCCCGACACCGGACGAGGGCGACTTCAGCCCCGTACCTGACTCGCTTCCCCTGCTCGACGCGGACGGCGCGGCCGCGCTGGCCCGCGACGGGCTGCTGTTCGACGCGCGCGCCGCCGAGCGTTACCGGGGTGACGTCGAACCGCTGGACCGCGTCGGCGGGCACATTCCGGGCGCGGTCTCGGCCCCCACCTCCGAGAACGTCGGCGCCGACGGCCGCTTCCTCCCGGCCGAGGCGCTCGCGGCCCGGTTCGAGGCGCTGGGCGCGACGGCCGACGGCACCGGCCCGCGCGTCGGTGTCTACTGCGGCTCCGGGGTGTCGGCGGCGCACCAGTTGGTGGCGCTGGAGATCGCGGGCATCCCGGCGGCGCTGTACGCCGGTTCGTGGTCGGAGTGGACGGCGGACCTCTCGCGCCCGGTGGCGACGGGCCCCGACCCGCGGTAGGCCCCAGGGGCGTGTGACGTCATGGGCAGGGGCCGTACGGATGCGCTCGTACGGCCCCGGCTCCGTCTTGTCGGTCTTGTCGGTCTTGTCGGTCCGGTCAGTCCTGCTTCTTGCGACGCGTGCCGAACACGATCTCGTCCCAGCTCGGCACGGCGGCACGGCGGTTGGGCCGTACCCCGTCGGCCTCCGCCTGACGGTCCGTCGTACCGGTCAGCCGGTCGCGGTGGCCCGCCACCGAACGCGGCATCAGCACATCCGCGTACGCGGACCCCGCGCCCGCCGAGGCGGCCGGTGCCACCGGCTCCTCCTCGGGCGCCTGACCGGGCTCGATGGCCGGCGGCTCGGGCGGCGAGGGCCGCTCCGGGACCACCATGTCGCCACGGAAGCTCGGCACCGCCTCCAGCAGGCTGGTCAGGGTGTCGCGCTCACTGGTGTCCTCGTCCGGATCCAGCGCGTTCGGGCGCTCCATCTGCCGTTCCAGAGCGCGGTCGAGCGGCCGTTCACGATCCCTCGGCAGCCGCGCGATGCGCGGTACGAAGGGAAAGCTCGGCTCCTTCGTGCCGACGGCCAGTGAGTCGTCCGTCTCACCGATCAGCGAGCGTGCCTCGTCGTCGACGGCCTGGACGAGCCGTCGGGGCGGGTCGTACGTCCAGCTCGCCGAGTGCGGTTCGCCCGCGACCCGGTAGACGAGCAGGACTTCCCAGGTGCCGTCGTCGCGGCGCCACGAGTCCCACTGCGCGGTCTCCTTCTCGGCACCGCGCATGAGCAGCCGCTCGTTCACCGCCTCGCCCAGCTGGGGACCGGTGTTCTCGCCGGGGCGGCGTACCGCCGTCTTCCTGGCGCGCTCGGCCATGAAGGCGCGCTCGGCCAGCACGGGGCCCTCGAAGCGCCGGACCCGGTCGACCGGGATCCCGGCCATCTGGGCGACCTCTTCGGCGGAGGCTCCAGAACGTATCCGCGCCTGGATGTCACGGGGCCTGAGGTGGCTCTCCACCTCGATCTCGATCTGGCCGAGGCGAGCACGGTCGTTGCGTACGGCCGCTCGCAGCCGCTCGTCGATGGGGAGCGTGTACTCCGTGCTGTCGGCAGCCTTGAGCACCAGTCGTGTGCCGTCATTGGAGACGGCCACGACACGCAGTTCGGGCATGGGGACCTCCCGGGTGGTGCCTGCCGACGTCACGTGCGTCGCTGCTTCCGCTAGTCGAGTGTGACCTGCCCGGGTGCAGCCTGCCACAACCTTGCCGAGTTGCCCGGCGTGTCGGGCATGGGCCCTGGAACGCCGTCATGACACGGTTGCCTGTTTGCGACGCAGAGTGACGGACCTGGTCACTTTGCGTAGCAGGCGCCCGTGCGGTGCCATCGCGCCGCCGGATCGAGTGCCACTTCGGCCCCCTCCCGAAGACCCGGACACCTGTGAGGGAGTCCGGCCCCAGGGCTCGCCACAGTACTCCATTCGGGCCATCGGGGTGGACTGCGACGCCACCGAAGTTCTGTGGAGGTACGGCAGTTGAGGGGGTGTCCGTATGCCGTACGCGTGTCCCAATTCACACAATCTCCAGAAGCGGAACTATCCGATTCGCTCAAATGTCTCTTCCTGGTGCACGGTGGCACAGATGGGCAAACAGAGGTCGGAGATGGATCAGAGGCAGAATCCGGGCATTCGGACCGGCGAGGGAACCGTGACACAACGGCTCGAACTGAGCGTGCCGCAGGTCGCGGGCAGCGCGCTCGCGGCCATCGCCGCGGCGGTGTTCGCCTCGAAGCTCGGGGTGTACGGCACGATCATCGGCGCCGGTGTGGTCAGCGTGATCGCCACCTGCGGCGGCACGGTCTTCCAGCACCTGTTCCGGCGCACCGGCGACCAGATTCGCGAGGTCTCGGTCCAGGTGAAGCCGAGGGCGCGCCAGGTGTACGACTCCGAGCCGGCGCCCGTCCCGGAACCGGCGCGCGCCGGCCGGTCTCCTGAAGAGGCCGCCGCGCGGGAGCCCTCCGCCCGGGAGTTCTCCATCCAGGAGCCTTCCGCCCGGGACGAGTTCGGGGGAACCACCACGTACGGCACGCGGGTACGCGGCTGGAAGCGGCCCGTCGTCGCGGCCGTGGTGGTCTTCGCCGTGGCGATGCTCGGCATCACCGGCTACGAGTTGGCCGCCGGCCAGGATCTGAGCGGCGGCAAGGGAACGACGTTCAGCTCCGTCGTGCGAGGCGGGGACACTGGCCGCGACTCCTCTCCCGACCGGCCGGCCGAGCCGGGCGACGGCGGATCGACCCCCTCCGGCGACGGCACGGGAAGCGGCACGGGGACCGCCCCGGACCCGGGCACCGGCACCGGCGGCACCCCGACCCCGTCCGCGCCGGGCGACGGACAGAGCCCGAACCCCCCGGAGACCGGCGGTCCTTCGACCGCCCCGTCCCCCGACGCCTCGCGTCCGGACGGCGGATCCGGCGGATCCGGCGCCCCCGAGGACCAGACCGTCCCACCCCCGACGCCCACGGCTCCGACGCCGAGTCCGTCCGGCTGACGGCGAGAGGCGCTATCCGCCGATGACCCGCCGCAGATACGGATTCCCGAACAGCCGCTCCGGGTCCAGCCGGTCCCGCACGGCCGTGAACTCGTCGAAGCGGGGATAGACCCCGGCCAGATACGCCGCGTTCCGCGTGTGCACCTTGCCCCAGTGCGGCCGGCCGCCGTGCGCGGTCATGATCCGCTCGACCGCCGTGAAATACGAGCGGTAGGGCGTGCCCCGGTACAGATGCACCGCGATGTACGCCGTCTCCCGCCCCGACGCCGTCGAGAGCGGGATGTCGTCGGCGGGCGCGGTCCGCACCTCCACCGGGAAACCCACCCGGAGTGGTGAACGCTCGATCATGGCCTTGACCTCGCGCAGCGCGCCCACCGCGGCCTCGCGCGGCAGGGCGTACTCCATCTCCACGAAACGCACACGGCGCGGGCTCGTGAAGACCTTGTAGGGAATGTCCGTGTATGTGCGGGCGGACAGGGCGCGGCTGGCGACTCCGGCGATCACGGGGATGGTCCTGGGCACCGCCCGGCCGACCGAACAGGCCACCTGGAACAGCCCGTTGGAGAGGAGTTCGTCCTCGATCCAGCCGCTGACCCGGCCGGGAGGCGCCGCCGGGCCCGCGCTGCGGTTGTTGCGCTTGGTGTTGCAGTTGCCGGTGTGCGGAAACCAGTAGAACTCGAAGTGCTCGTTCTCCGCGACGAGCGCGTCGAAGTCGGCCGTCACCCGGTCGAACGGCATCGGCTCCTCGCGCGCCGTCAGCAGGAAGACCGGCTCGACGGCGAAGGTGATCGCCGTGACGACACCCAGCGCGCCCAGCCCGATCCGGGCGCTCGCGAAGATCTCCGGATTCTCCGCCGGGGAGCACGTCAGTACGGAGCCGTCCGCCGTGACGAGCTCCAGCGCCCGGATCTGCGCCGCGATCGAGGCCGACTCGCGGCCGGTGCCGTGCGTGCCCGTGGAGGTCGCGCCGGCGACGGTCTGATCCATGATGTCGCCCATGTTCGTGAGCGACAGGCCCTCCCTGGCCAGGGCCTCGTTCAGCCGCTTCAGCGGGGTGCCCGCCGCCACGGTGACGGTGCCGGCGGTCCGGTCGATCTCCCGGATGCCGGTGAGCAGATCGGGCCGTATCAGCAGCCCGTCAGTGGCTGCCGCGGATGTGAACGAGTGCCCCGTACCGACCGCCTTGACCCGCAGTCCGTCCGCGGCGGCCGTACGGATCGCCTCGGCGAGTTCTTCCACGGAGGCGGGGGAGAGCGTGCGGGCGGGACGCGCGCTCACGTTCCCCGCCCAGTTACGCCAGGTGCTTGTCGCGTTCCTCGTCGTCGCCGCGCCTGTACCGGTGTTGGTCATCAGCTCCGCGCCCCTCCCGATCCGTTGGCCGCTCCCGCAGCCGGCGGTGGCCCAGCAGCGCCACCAGAGCCGCGGCCACCCCCGCCGCGACGGGCACAGCGAACCCCGCCCGCGCCCCGGAGGCGTCCACCACCCAGCCCCCGGCGGAGGAGCCGAGCGCCACTCCGACGGCGAGTCCGGTACTGGTCCATGTCATGCCCTCGGTGAGCTTGGTACGAGGTACGTGCGCTTCGACGAGGGCCATCGTCGTCACCATCGTCGGTGCGATCGAGAGGCCGGCGACGAAGAGCGCCACGGCCAGGATCGGCAGGCTCCCGGCCAGTTGGAGGGGGATCATACTCACGGCCATCGCACAGACGCCCACCAGCCACCTCCTGGACGCGCTGCCCCGCGGATGCAGCAGACCGAAGACGGCACCGGCGAGGCAGGAACCGAGCGCGTAGACGGCCAGCACGAGGCTCGCCGCCGTCTTGTTCCCGCGCTCCTCCGCGAACGCCACGGTCACCACGTCGATGGCGCCGAAGATCGCGCCGGTCGCCACGAACGTCACCACGAGCACCTGGAGACCGGGGGAGCGCAGCGCGGTCCCCACGGTGTGGTGCTCACGGGACTGCGGCACGGGCTCGGTGGCCCGCTGCGCCGTCAGCCAGAAGACCCCCGCCACCAGGAACACCGCGGCCAGCAGCGGCCCCGCCTCGGGGAACCAGGCCGTGGACAGACCGATCGCGATGATCGGGCCGAAGATGAAGCACAGCTCATCGACGATCGACTCCCACGAGTACGCGGCGTGCAGCTCACGCGGCGACCCCCGGTAGATCTCCGCCCAGCGCGCCCGGACCATCGACCCCACGCTCGGCACACAGCCCGCGCCCGCGGCGAAGACGAAGAGCGTCCACTCCGGGGCCGACTGCTGGGCGCACACCAGGAGTCCGGCGACGGCCGTCACGGCGGTCAGCGCGGCGGGCCGCAGGACCCGCCGCTGACCGTGCCGGTCCACGAGCCGGGAGATCAGCGGCCCCATCCCGGCGGCGGACATCGCGAGCGTCGCCGCCAGCGCGCCCGCCAGCCCGTACCGCCCGGTGAGCTGGGAGATCATCGTCACGACGCCGATGCCCATCATGGACAGCGGCATCCGGCCGACGAGACCGGCCGCGCTGAAACTCCGGGTGCCGGGCGCGGCGAAGATCGCGCGGTAGGGACTGGGCACGTGTCGCTCCGGTAGGCGCTGTCGCGAGTGACGGCACGTACGGCCGCTGAACACTGGCGGTAAGGAATGAACAGGCGCAGACAGCTTACGGCCGGGTGGCCTTCCGGCGCGCCTCGGTTGATCGCCCCCCGACGGTGGATGGCAGGATCGAGGCATGCCCGAACAGCTTGCGACTTCTCCTTACGACGCCTTGCTCCTGCTGTCCTTCGGTGGCCCGGAAGGCCCGGACGACGTGGTTCCGTTCCTTGAGAACGTGACCCGTGGCCGGGGCATCCCGAAGGAGCGGCTCAGAGAAGTCGGGCAGCACTACTTCCTGTTCGGCGGGGTCAGCCCGATCAACGAACAGAACCGCGTCCTACTGAGGGCGCTGCGCGAGGACTTCGCCGAGAACGGCCTGGAACTGCCGGTCTACTGGGGCAACCGCAACTGGGCGCCCTATCTGACCGACACCCTGCGGGAGATGGTCAAGGACGGCAGACGCCGCATCGCCGTCCTGGCCACCAGCGCCTACGCCTCGTACTCCGGCTGCCGGCAGTACCGCGAGAACCTCGCGGACGCGCTCGCGACGCTGGCGGACGAGGGGCTGGAGCTGCCCCGTGTAGACAAGCTGCGGCACTACTTCAACCACCCCGGCTTCGTGCGGCCGATGGCCGAGAGCGTGCTCGCGTCCCTCGCGGGCCTTCCCGAGGACGTGCGCGCGGGGGCGCACCTCGCCTTCACGACCCACTCCGTCCCGCTGGCCGCCGCCGACACCTCGGGCCGCGTCGAGGACCACGGCGACGGCGGCGCGTACGTCGCCCAGCACCTCGACGTGGCGCGGCTGATCGCCGACGCGGTCCGCGAGGAGACCGGCGTCGAGCACCCCTGGCGGCTCGTCTACCAGTCGCGCAGCGGGGCGCCGCACATCCCGTGGCTGGAGCCGGACATCTGCGACCACCTGGAGGCCGTGCACGGCGCCGGGGCCCCGGCGGTCGTCATGGTGCCCATCGGGTTCGTCTCGGACCACATGGAGGTGCTGTACGACCTCGACACCGAGGCCACGGCGAAGGCCGCCGAACTGGGCCTGCCGGTCCGGCGCTCGGCGACGGTGGGGGCCGACGGGCGCTTCGTCGGCGCGGTACGCGATCTCCTCCTGGAGCGCGCGGCGACCGAGCGGGGGCTCGCGCCGGACCGGTGCGCGCTCGGGACGCTCGGCGCGAGTCACGACGTCTGCCCGGTCGGCTGCTGCCCCGCCAGGACGCCCCGCCCGGCCGCCGCCGGCGCCGACAGCCCGTACGCCTGACGCCTGTACGCCCGGCTCCCGTACC
The DNA here is from genome assembly GCF_040560175.1 of Streptomyces panacea. Classification (NCBI taxonomy): domain Bacteria; kingdom Bacillati; phylum Actinomycetota; class Actinomycetes; order Kitasatosporales; family Streptomycetaceae; genus Streptomyces; species Streptomyces panacea. Next base: position 22 of record NZ_JARJHW010000015.1, on the reverse strand, counting down.
CCCGGCTCCCGTACCCCCGGCT
>NZ_JARJHW010000149.1:0-18061 GCF_040560175.1 Streptomyces panacea | reverse complement strand
CTCGGAGATGTGTATAAGAGACAGCCGTACGCCCACCACCCCGAGCGCACCGACGTCCCCCAGCGCGACACCGACCGGAAGGCCGACCGCGACCACCCCGCCCGCCGTGACCACCCTGCGGATCGGTTCCTGGTCCGCCCGCGTCGTCCGCGGCGGCCAGGAAGCCGTCGACGCCTGCCGGGACGCCGTCCAGTGGACGGGCCCGGACCTCGGCACGGAGAACGGCTACGCGATGCGTACGGCGGTCGTCGTCGGCCACGACTTCTGCGGCTTCGGACAACTCGCGACGCTGCCGATCGGCACGGAGGTCACCGTGGATACCCCGCGCGCCACGCTCCGCTACCGCGTCTACGCCCGCCACCTCACCCCGGGCCGCGGCGCCCCGGCCCACGGCCTGTACTGGGGCGACCTCACGCTCCAGTCCTGCGTGGGCCCGGACACGGGGTTCACCTATCTGGTGCGGATGTGACGCGCGTACCCCCGTGTCCGATTCGTACAAGACCCGGTCCGACCAGCCTGTTTACGTTGTCCGTATGAGCGAGGACATGGACCCGCGGCCCGGGACGGAACAGAGCCGTCGAGCCATGCCCGGCCCACGTGGGCGCCGCCTTCGAAACGACGAGAGAGAAGGAGGGAGCCCGATGACCTCCCCCGAAGGATCCGACCTCACCGAACTGGTCAACGTCGGCCGCTCCGTGGCCGGCCACTTCGCGACCATCGGCGTCACCCGGATCGCGCAGCTGGCCGGCCAGGACCCGGTCGAGCTGTACGAGCGGATGTCCACGGCAGCGGGGCAGCGGCACGACCCGTGCCTGCTCGACACCGTGATGTCCGCCGTCGACCAGGCCGAAGGACTGCCGGGCCGCCCGTGGTGGCACTACACCCCCGAGCGCAAACGGCTCCGGGCCGGGCAGGGCGGCTGACAGGCGGGCCGTCGGCACCCGCGTCCTCGGCACCCGAGTCCTCGGCCGTACGTCGTCCGGGCGTCCCGACACAGTGGTCCGAGGTCCCCTCCCGAGGGCTTGCGGAGCGACACCATGTGCTCCAGCACGTCCAGCACGTCCGGCTCGTCCTTGAGGAGATGAACGCAGGTGGACAGTCTTGCCGACGTACTCGTCCCCGACGGCGTACGGCACTTGCTCCTGAGCCGTGAACCGGGCTTCGCCGAGGGGGAGTTGCGGACCGCCACGGCTCCCGGCCGGGCGCCGCGGGGTGGGTCGCGATGACCGCCGTGCGCGCCGACGCGGCCGTACGGGACCTCCTCGCCGACATCGAGACCCTCGTACGCTGCGAGTCGCCGTCGTCCGACCGCGAGGCCGTCGCCCGCAGCGCGGACGTCGTGACGGCGCTCGGACGTCGCCTGCTCGACGCCGAACCGGACCGAATCGTCACCGACGGGAGCACGCATCTGCGCTGGCGATTCGGCCGGACACCGCGCGTCCTGCTGCTCGGGCACCACGACACGGTGTGGCCCATGGGCTCGCTGGAGACTCACCCGTACTCCGTCCGCGACGGCGTGCTGCGCGGGCCGGGCTGCTTCGACATGAAGGCGGGCGTAGTGATGGCGCTGCACGCCGCCGCGTCGGTCCGTGGCCGGGCGGGGCTGTCGATCCTGATCACCGGCGACGAGGAGATGGGCTCGCCGTCGTCACGGAGCCTGATCGAGGCGGAGGCGCGCGGCTGCGAAGCGGTGTTCGTGCTGGAGCCGTCGGCCGACGGCGGGGCGCTGAAGTGCCGCCGCAAGGGCGTGTCCCTGTACCGGATCGACGTCGAGGGACGGGCCGCGCACGCCGGGCTCGAACCGGAGAAGGGCGTGAACGCCGGGGTGGAGATCGCCCACCAGATCCTCGCCGTGACCGCGCTCGCCGACCCGGCACGCGGCACGAGCGTCGTGCCGACCGCGCTGTCCGCCGGTACGACGACCAACACCGTTCCCGCCCGCGCGAGCATGGCGCTCGACGTACGGGTGTGGGACGCGTCGGAGCAGCGCCGGGTCGACCTGGCCGTACGCGAGATCCGCCCGGTACTGGCGGACGCGCGGATCCGCGTCATGGGCGGCATCAACCGCCCGCCGCTCCAGGCGGAGGCGTCGTCGGGGCTGTTCGCCCTCGCCACGTCACTCGCCGCCGGGCTCGGCCTCGGCACCCTCACCGCCGCCGCTGTCGGCGGCGCGTCGGACGGGAACTTCACCGCGGGCGTCGGGGTCCCCACACTCGACGGCCTGGGCGCGGTGGGTGGCGGGGCGCACGCGGACGACGAACACGTCGTGGTGGCCGAACTCCCGCGACGTACGGCGCTGTTGGCGGCCCTCATCGAAGCCGTGATCGACGACGGGCCCATGCCCGCCGACGGGGCGCGGCCGGCCGCCGACACCGGCTGATGTCACCGCGGCGTCCCGGGCCCACGAAGATCCACCGGACAGGACCCGGACCTGGCCCCGGACCCGGCCCTGGAGCACTTCCCGCCTCCGCTCACGGTGCGAAGGCGCGCCGCACGGTGAGCGCGAGTGCCGCGCGGCGGCGGGTGTGGTCGGACTCCGGTTCGTCCTTGCTCGCGGTGTACATGACGCTCGCCGGTGACCAGGTCATCGACATCGCGGTGACCATGGCGAGCACTTCCGCCGCCGGGATCGACGGATCGACGACACCCGCGGTCTGCGCGTCGGTGATGGACCGCAGTTTCTCGGCGTCGTGCCCCGTCATGAAGTGGTAGAGGTCCCCGGTCGGGGTGCGTTCCAGGCGGGCCCACGTGGCCAGGCGGACCAGTTCGGGATGGACGAGATACGCGTCGTAGAGCCGGACCGCGTAGCCGGGGAGATCGTCGCCCGTGACCGGGACCGTCCCGACGATCAGGTCCAGATGCTCCGCGAAGACGGCGTCGAACAGTCTGTCCTTGTTGCCGAAGTACGCGTACAGCTGCGCCTTGTTGACCTGGGCAGCGGCGGAGATCCGATCGACGCGGGCGCCCGCGATGCCGTAAGCGGCGAACTCCGCCGTCGCCGCGTCGAGCAGCCGGCGCCGGGACGCCTGGCCCGCGCTGGTGATCTGGCCCGTCTTCATGGCCCCAGGCTAAACCAACTGGTCAGTCGGCTCGTTTGCCCGTTCCCCTGCCCGTTCCACAGCCCGTTCCTCCGGCTGCCACCTCGGCCGTCCCCTCGGCCCTTCACTTGCTCATGTCCAGGACGAAGCGGTACCGGACGTCGTTGCGTGCGAGCCGGTCGAGCGCCTCGTTGACCTGGTCCGGGCGCATGATCTCCACATCGGCGACGATGCCGTGCCCGGCGCAGAAGTCGAGCATCTCCCGCGTCTCGGCGGTCCCGCCGCTCCCCGCGCCCGCCAGGGTCTTCGCGCCCTGGATGAGGCTGAACGGGCTGACCGTGAGGTCCCCCGGCGGGATACCCACCACACACAGCGTGCCGTCCATCGCGAGCGCGGACATGTACGGCTCCAGTGAGTGCGCGGCACCGACCGTGTCGAGGATCAGGTCGAAACGGCCCTTCTGCTCGGCCATCCGCTTCTCGTCCGTGGACAGCACCACGTCGTCCGCGCCGAGCGCGCGCGCCTCGTCCGCCTTGTCCGGCGTCCGCGTGAACTGGACGACCTCGGCGCCCAGATGGTGCGCGATCTTCAGCGCGAGATGGCCGAGCCCGCCCATCCCGACGATGCCGACCGTCCGGCCGGGCGCCGCGCCCCACCGCTTCAGCGGTGCGTACGTGGTGATGCCCGCGCACATCAACGGCGCGACGCCGGCCGGGTCGAGCCCTTCGGGCAGGTGGTACGTGAACTTCTCCGGCAGTACGTACTCCGAGGAGTAGCCGCCTCGCGTCGTCAGGCCGTCCTTCGGGTCGGTGTTGCCGTACGTCAGTGTCGGGAACCGCAGGCACCAGTTCTCGCGGCCGGCCAGGCACGGCGGGCAGACGCCGCAGGAGTCGATGATGTTGCCCACCGCGACCTTGTCGCCGACGGCGAATCGGGTCACGGCGGAGCCGACCGCGCTGATCTCGCCGACCAGCTCGTGGCCGGGCACGAGCGGATACTCGCCGCCGTGACTGATCGCGGTGATGTCGCTGGAGCAGACGCCGCAGTACTCCACCCGTACGGCCACGTCGTCGCCGAGCAGATCGCGGCGGGTGAAGTCCCAGGGCTCCAGCGGCCCGCCCTGGCGGTGCGCGGCCCATCCGGTGACGTTCCTCATGGGGTGGCTTCCCTTCAGAGACATGAACAACTAACTAGTTTGTTTTCGCGTGGTGAAACGTACCCACGCGACCCTCGATAGTCAAACAAACTAGTTTGTTTATGGCTGCTGCCGCCCCCGGCTCAGCGCAGAATCCCCGCCTGCCGCGCGTCCCGCAGCCACGACGGGAACTCCGACAGCAGCCGGTCGTACAGCTCCGGATCGGAGATGCTCTCGATGTCGTCGACGGAGAAGAAACCGACGTTGTCGACGCGGCGCCCCGCCATGGTGTCGAACCGCTGGAGCACGCCGTAGTTGGCCCGGCCGAGCCCGACGAACTGCCAGAACACCGGCTCCTCGACAGCCGCGCGCAGCTCCCGCTCGATCTCGCGGTCGCGGTACACACCGCCGTCGGAGAAGAACAGGACCAGCGTCGGCGCGGGCACGGGATTCTCGCGTACGTACGCGCGCACCTCCGCGATGACCTTCTGCTCCTCGTTCTGGAAACCGACCGCGCGCATGTCGACCTGCCCCGAGACCTGGCCCCTCGGTGGCTTCTTACGGCCGAAGAGACCCATCTGCCCCACCCGTACATGCAGCCTCAGCCACTCGGGCAGGTCGCCGATCGTCAGATCGGGCAGCCGGGCCGGGTTGGTGGCGAACGTCCACGCCTGCATCTCACCGTCGTCGTCCAGCTGCGCCGCCACGGCCGCCATCCGCTCGGCGACGTTCTTCACCACGCCGCGCGAGTAGAGCGCGGTCATCGAGCCCGAGGCGTCGAGGACCAGGATGACGCGGGCGACGACACCGGTGACGCCGTGCTTGTCCAGGCTGACCGCGACCTGCTCCTTGCGCAGCGAGAGCCGCTTGCGCATGTCGACGGGAAGCCGCTCCTCACCCTTGGTGAGCCGGGGACCGGGGGCGGAGCCACGGGACGCGGGGACGGCCGGTGCCCTCGGCGGCCGGACGGGCGCCGCCGGAACCGGCGGCGCCACCGGGGGCGGCGGCTCCGCGTCCACCGTGATGCCGAAGTCCGTCGCCAGCCCCGCCAGCCCGCTCGCGTACCCCTGCCCGACCGCCCGGAACTTCCACGCGCCGGCCCGCCGGTACAGCTCGCCGCTCACGTACGCGGTCTCCGTACCGGCCGCCATGTCGAAACGGGCCAGCTCCGCACCGGACGCCACGTCCAGCAGCAGCAGCCGCAGGCCGGGCACCTGCCCGAACGTCCCGCCGTCGGCGGACGCGCACAGCGCCACGCGCTCGATGCCGGGCTCCAGCGCGGCCAGGTCCACCTCCACCGAGTCGGCGCCGGGCCGCTTGCCGAGATGGCGTACGGCGTCCGAGGCATGGCGCGGCTGGTTGTAGAAGACGAAGTCGCCGTCCGAGCGCACCTGTCCCGTGTGCGTCAGCAGCAGTGCGGAGGCGTCCACGTCGGGGACGCCGGGCCCTGCCGACCAGCTGAGGACGGCCCGCACAGCGGGGACCGTCACCGGGATATTGGCACCTTTGCCGAGTGTCGTCACGGCAGCCAGTCTGCCCGCCGACGGATCCCAAGTCCCCGGACTTCGCAGACTCCACCGCGCCGCCCGTGCTCCGCCGCAGTACCGTGGCGGCATGGGTACATGTACAGATCTCGCCAACGCGACTACTGACGTGGCGCCCCTCTCGGCCACCGACGAATGCGTCGACTGCGTCGCCCTCGACCGCCGGGATTGGGTGCATCTGCGCCTCTGTCTCGACTGCGGCCACGTCGGATGCTGCGACAGCTCACCCCTGCGCCACGCGACCGAGCACTTCACGCAGACCGGTCATCCCGTCATGCGCTCCCTGGAGCCGGGCGAGGACTGGCGCTGGTGCTTCACCCACCAGCTGCTGGGCTGACCTCGCCGGACGCCGACCCGGCCGCTTCGGCCCCGGTCCCGGACCCGGTCTCGGTTCCGGACCCGGTCTGAGCCCCGGCGTCGTCCGCCGACTTCGAGTCGGCCGCCTCCTGCTCGATCGGAAGGCACACCTGGAAGCGGGTGTCGCCCGGCTCCGAGCTGACCCGAAGGTCACCGTGGTGCTTGTTGACCACGATGCGGTACGAGATGTCCAGACCGAGCCCCGTGCCCTCACCGACCTGCTTGGTGGTGAAGAACGGCTCGAAGATCCGCGGGCGTACGTCCTTCGCGATACCCACCCCCGTGTCCGCGATCTCGACCATCAGTCGCGTGTCCTCGCGCCAGGTGCGCACCGTGAGCGTGCCACCGTCGGGCATCGCGTCCAGGGCGTTGACGATCAGATTCGTCCACACCTGATTCAGCTCCGCGCCGTACGCCGGGATCGACGGCAGGTCCCGGTCGTACTCCCTGACCACCCGCACCCCCTCCGGGATCTTGGCCTGGAGCATGGTCAGCGTGGCGTCGAGCAGCGCGTGCACATCGACGATCTGGAGCGGTGTGCGGTCGAGCTGCGAGTACTGCCTGGCCGCCCCGACCAGCTCCGAGATCCGTTCCACGGAGTCGTCGATCTCGCCCATCATCAGCTCGGTGTCGATGTTGTACGTGATCCAGCGCACCGCCGCTTCGAAGTGCTCCGCGCCGATCGTCCGGGCCGCCCCCGCCAGCCACGGCACGTCGATGCCCGCGGCCACCAGCGACGGCGCCAGATCCCACGCCCCGGCGACGCCCTGCTCGTCCAGCCAGTCGCTGACGGTGTCCTCGGCGTCGGCGGCCTCCATCGCCGTCATGCTGACCCCAGCGGCCGCGTGCTGAACGGCGTCGTCCTGGAGGCCCACCAGACGGTGCAGACCGGCCCCGTCGATCCGGCCGTCGGCGATCATGGCCAGCTTGTGCCGCATGCCCGTGACCCGCTCACGCAGCCCCGCCGTCGCCCGCAGGGCCGCCGCGGCGGGATTGTTCAGCTCATGGGTGAGACCGGCGGACAGCGACGCCAGGGCCAGCAGCCGCTCCCGCTCGTTGACGATCGCGTTGGCCGCCCGCGTACCGAAGAACAGGCCCTCCAGCAGATGCAGCGCCATCGGGAACCAGGTCCGTACCGCGTACGCGAACTCGTCGGCCGGCAGCACGTAGAACTCCGCGTCACTGACCGCGCGCAGCGTGTGCGGGTACAACTGCTCGACCCGGTCGCCCAGATACGCGCGCGTGGCGCCGCTGTACACGCCCCGCTGGTCGGTCCTGGTGACCTCGATGTCGTCGCCGTGCAGGACCCGGTTGAGCGAGAGGGCCCCGCTGAGAAGGATGAAGAAGCAGGTGGCCGGCTCGCCCTCCTTGTACACGACCTCACCCGCCTCCCGCCGCTCGACCCGGCCGCGCTCGGCCAGCCAGTCGAGCTGATCGGGGCTGAGCGCCTCGAACAGGAAGAGTGTGCGCAAGTCGTCCGGTGTGAGCCGGTCCTCCGCTGGAATGGTCACTGTGCCTCCAGATAGCGGTGCACCAGGGAAACGGCCATGGCGCCTTCGCCGACGGCCGACGCGACGCGCTTGACCGACGCGGCGCGCACGTCACCCGCGGCGAAGACGCCCGGGACGCTCGTCTCCAGGTGGTAGGGATCGCGTGGCAGCCGCCAGCCCGCCGGGCGCCGCCCGCTCGTCAGGAGGTCCGTCCCGGTCACCACGAATCCGCGGTCGTCGCGCGTGACGGCACCGTCCAGCCAGTCCGTGTGGGGCTCGGCGCCGATGAAGACGAACAGCCACGACGTCGGCACGTCCCTGCTCTCCCCGGACCGGCTGTCGCGCAGGGTCAGGCTCTGCAGATGCCCGTCGCCCTCCGCGCAGGTCACCTCGGTCCACGGATGGATCTCGATGCCGGGGATGTCGTTGAGCTGGTCGATCAGATAGCTCGACATGGAACGCGACAGGTCGCCCTGGCGGATCAGTACATGGACACGTCGGGCGTAGCGGGAGAAGTACACGGCCGCCTGCCCCGCGGAGTTGGCGCCGCCGACGATGTAGACGTCCTGGTCGGAGCAGTTGACCGCTTCGGTGACGGTGGACCCGTAGAAGACACCCGTGCCGGTGAGTTCCTCCACGCCCACGGCGTGAAGGCGCCGGTAGTCGACCCCGGTGGCGAGGACCACGGTGTGGGCGGTGACGGAGTTCGCCTCTCCCAGGCGCAGCACCCGGCCCGAGCCCGCCGCGGTCAGGGCCACGGCCCGCTGGGTGCTGAGGATCTCCGCCCCGAACTTGAGCGCCTGGCGGCGGGCCCGCTCCGTCAGCTGCTGGCCCGAGACGCCGTCGGGGAAGCCCAGATAGTTCTCGATCCTGCTGCTCTGGCCGGCCTGCCCGCCGGTGGCCTGCTGCTCGACCAGCAGCGTACGGAGCCCTTCGGACGCGCCGTAGACGGCCGCGCCGAGACCGGCGGGGCCGCCGCCGACGACGATCAGGTCGTAGAAGTCGGAGGCCGGCACGGTGCTCAGCCCGACGTGCGCGGCCAGTTCCCGCTCGGAGGGGGACACCAGCGTCTTGCCGTCGGAGGTCACGACCATGGGCACGTCCGCCTGGGTGAGTCCGGCGGCGGTCAGCAGCCCGGTGCCCTCCGGTTCGTCCGAGAGCAGCCACCGGAACGGCACGAGGTTGCGGGCGAGGAAGTCACGTACGGCGAAGGACGGCGCGGACCACCGGTGGCCGACCACACGGGTCTCGGTGGCGACCGGATCGGGCGTGGCCAGCCACAGCTCCAGGAGCGAGTCGATCACCGGGTAGAGATTCTGCTCCGGCGGGCTCCACGGCTTCAGCAGATAGTGGTCGAGGTCCACGACGTTGATGGCGTCGATCGCGGCCTCGGTGTCCGCGTACGCGGTCAGCAGCACCCGACGGGCCAGCGGAAAGAGGTCCATCGCGGCCTCCAGGAACTCCAGGCCGTTCATACGGGGCATCCGGTAGTCGGCGAGCATGATCGCGAGCTGGTCCCCGCGCAGCTTGATCTCCCGCAGGGCCTCCAGGGCCTCCGCGCCCGACACGGCACGTACGACGCGGTAGCTCTCGCCGTACTGCCGCCGGATGTCACGGGCCACGGCCCGCGAGACGGCCGGATCGTCGTCGACGGTCAGGATTGTCGGATTCGCCATGTTTCCATCATCGCCCCGGACGGCCCGGGGTGCGGGGTCCTGTGGATAACCGCGCGGGGGGCGGGGCGGGGCGGGGCGCGCGGGTGCGGTGGACGGCGGTTGGGGGGCCGCCGTCCACCGCGGTCGCGAGGGCTCCGGAACACGCCCGGGGCCCGGTGACGGTCAGTGCGCGGTGTTGGTCTGCCAGACCACCGTGCCGTCGGCGGCGCGGATCACCACGTTCCCGTCCATGAGCACGATCAGCTTGGCGCGCGGATTCCCGGTCGTACGGGACTTCCACACCGGCCCGTCGTCGGCCCCGAGGACGACGAGGTCGCCGTCCTCCTGGAAGACCCCCCTGACTCCGCCGCTTCCCGCGGTGCCCGACTCCCAGACCTGCTGGTCGCGCTCGTTCAGGACGACCAGATTGCCGTCCTGCCGCATCACGAGCCGGGCCTTGTCCGTGCCGACGGACCCGTCCTCGGGGCGCAGGGTGTACGGCGCCTCCAGGATCAGGTCACCGTCGGGACCGCCGCCGCCGTTCAGCTTCCCGTCCGCGAGAGCCTCGATCGTCGAGAGCGAGGGGGAGAACGCGTACACCGCGCCCTCCGTCCTCACGAACTGCTCGAAGTGCACCTGGCGGCCCTTGAAGCTGACATCGGTAGCGGTGGAGACCAGCGGGTCCCGGCCGGGTGCCGGGGCGCGCTGCGGGAAGTTCGGCTCTTCGATCCAGTCCTTCTGGATGAACTCGAACTGCCTCACCAGGTCGGCCTGGTAGCAGACGAAGACCAGACCGCGCGGCGCGTCCGGGCCGTTGCCCGCACTGCCGGCGGGGTCGAACGGCTGGCCGTAGGGGATGCCGCGCCGCATGATGCGCCGCCCGTCGAGGCCGCCCTTCTCCGGGACGGTCTGCGTGTCGGTCGGCCTGACCAGCAGGCCGTCGCGCGGGCCGGTCTTGCGCAGGTGCGAGAACAGCGGGGTGATCTCACCCTCCAGGTCGTCGCGGTAGCTGATGTCGTTGTCCGACCACGCCTCCGCGTCGCTCGGGCTGTCCGCGTGCGGGCACTTCGACACCGGCGTGCCCGAACGCCAGCGGCCGACCAGCCGGGCGGCCAGCCACTCGGTCGTGGCCTCCGGTGGCACGACCTCCTGGAGCTTGAGCTCCTTCAGCCGCGCCCCGACCTGGGCCCACCAGCCGGGGACATCCTGCGCCAGACGCCGTACCACCTGGAAGGAGCCGTTACGCGCCCAGTCCGGGAGGTCGGTCCGCTTCCCGTCGTCCCGCTCGTGACCGACGACGAACTCGCCGGCCGGGATGATCCGGGTGCCGGGGCTGCCCTTCTTGTGCTCGGGCCTGTTCGGGTCGGGCGCGTCGAAGCCCTTGACCGCGGGCTCGCTGATGCCGTCCTTGAAGCCGAAGTGCTCCTTGCCCCGGCGGCTTCCTTCGAGGGTCCCGCCGTCCTGCTCGAAGACGATCACGACCTTGTGCCGGGCGGCCTCCTCGCGCTCCTCGGTCAGCGCGACGCGCAGGTCCCGGGGGCGGTCGGCGGCGACGGTGAGCACCGCGTGGACGGGCTGGCCCGTGCCGCTGCCGAACAGCCAGTGCTCCGGCGCGCACTGCCCGGTGTCGCCGAGCATCGCGGCCCGCGCGGCGGGGCCCTGCTTGAAGGCCTCCTGGGTGCTGCCCGACGGGACGGACGGGAAGGGATCACGCCCGGCCAGCAGCTTCAGCCCGGGATAGGTGAAACTGACGATCCGCCATACGGCGTTGAGCGCCTTGGGGTCGTCGCCGCCGGACTGCTTACGGGCCTTGCTGAACTCCGCGTTGAACGCGGCGACCTGCCGGGTCGTGGCGATCCGGGGCCGCAGCCGGCGCAGCCAGGTCCTGGCCTGCGCGTCGTTCTCGAACTTCAGTAAGAGGAGCTGGACATGGTCCTTCTTGGCTCCGGCGATGATGTCACCCTGGATCTCCCGGCTGGTGCGCAGCGGCAGATCGGCCCCGCCGCCGGACGGGTCGTACGTCGGCGGAGGCTCCGTCACGTAGGTCATGACCGGGCCCCGTCCGGCTCCAGGGAGATCCACTTGGCGACGCTCGGCACGCCCTCCTCGTTGAGGAGGAAGAGCATGTACCAGCCGGGCGGGGCGGCCTCGGCGGTGGGCGGAGCCTGAAGGTCCAGTTCGCCGCTGCCCTGCCGCTTGATCCGCAGCTCCAGGTGGCGCTGGCTGGTGTTGACCGAGTGGGTGGCGGTCGTGGGCGCCAGCAGCACGGCCCGCTTCACCTCGTCGGCGGTCGAGCTGGAGACGGTGAACCGCTCGTCGAAGGCGAGCGGCCGGGACGGGACGGAACCCAGCTGGGGGCGCGCGCCGTTGTGGAGATACGGCGGCTCGTACATCTCGATCGTGCCGTCGATGTCGTCCTTGATGTCCCGGTCGTTGGCGATCTGCTGCGCCTCGTCGCCGGTGACCATGACGCGGCCGTCGGGCAGCACCACGGCGTTCGAGTGGTATCCGCGCGGCAGCCGCTGGACGGGGCCGAGGCGCCAGTCGCCGTTCTCGTCCCGCAGCTCCGTGTGGCGGTACTTCAGGTCCGCGTTCGGGTTGTACTGCCCGTTGCCGTAGTCGCGGATGTCGTAGGAGCCGTTGACCGTGAGCAGATTTCCGGTGGGCAGCAGCAGGGTGTTGTCCTGCGTACGGCCGAAGGCCCGCGCCTCCTTCGTCTTCCACTTGCCCGCGGCGAGCTGGTAGGTGTTCGGGTCCGTGCGGTCGCCGCCGAGGACCAGGACGGAGTCCGGGCCGCGGAAGCCGCCGGGGAGCGGAACGGCGGAGCCGTAACCGCGGTCGACGGCGCCCGGCCGCTGCGCCAGATCGCTCCGGGTCTCCTTGACCGGATCGAACAGCCACTGCTGGTCGTGGCTGCGGCCGAGGCCGTAGATGTTCCCGTCGCGCAGGCTGAACAGGTGCGGGTAGTCGAGCTTGTACGGGGCGTCCGCGCCGAAGCGGTCGACGGGCCGGAAGCGGGGGAGGTCGGTCTTGCGGTACGGAACGGGGTCCCGCAGCGCGGGGAAGCGCTCCACGATCGGGGTGGGCGTGCCCCAACCCAGCTCGGACTGGCCGGACATGATCAGCATCCGGCCGTCGGGGCCGGTGACGACGCTGGGATACCAGCGGCCCACGGACATGTCCTCATTCATCGCCCAGGTCTCGCTCCACGGGTCGAAGACGAAGGACAGCTTGGCGCCCGAGCCGCCGTTGCCGCCGAGATTGCCGCCGAAGACACCGAGCATCCCGTTCGGCAGGAAGGCGTGGCCCGCGCAGAAGAGGGGCGCGGGGCGGGAGACGCCCGTGCTGTCGGGCATCGTGACGGCGGGCGGGGTGACCTTCTTGAAGGCGTTGGCGCCGGTGCCCTTCTCGGGGTCCCAGAGGTAGGCGCGGCCCCGGTTGGCCGCCCCGACGATCTGAGTGGGGGCCGTCTCCTTGGTGGGGTCGGTCTCGATCCGCTCGAAGGAGAAGAGGAGCACCTTGCCGGTCGGCAGCTGGGCGACGTGGACGCCGAAGTCCGGTGAGTCGAAGTACTCCTTGAAGGCGCCGAAGTCCGACGCCTTGTACTCCCTGTTGGTCTTCTCCTGGCTCTCGGTGAGTGCCTTCAGCCGGGCGGTGCGAGTCGCCTGCGGATAGGTGCCGAGGTCCGCGGCGCCCTGCCGGGTGGTGGCGTGCTCCTCGGCGTGCTCGCGGCCGAGCATCGCCACTTCGGCGGGATCGACCGCGGGGGCCGCCGCCTTCCCGGCGGGGTCGGCGCCCGCCCCGGTGGAGTGCTCGTGGTGGCCCTCGCCGCTGTGAGCGACGACGGGGGCGGCACCGACGAGAGTCGAGGCGGCGAGGGCGCTGACGACAGCGCAGGCCGCCAGCGTGTTGGACAGCCTTGTGCGAGAGCGGGGATTTCTCATGCGGCTCGGTCCAGGTCCTTTCCGGGGTGGGTGAAGCACGCGGTACGGCGGTGCCGTACCCGGAGCGAATGACTACTCGCAGTAATCAATGCTGGCGGTGCCCGGTGGGAAAGGTCCAGAAAAACGAGCCATGTTGCCTCTATGGAGGTAACAGGCAGCTCATAGGGTTCGCCCTCCGCGCGCACGCCCGGCGCGCGGTCCGGCCGCCGCACGCCAAGTCGGCGTCTGGCGCGAGCTGTTGACAAACCCGCGACATGCTTGAAAACTCTGACTGCCTGATCGCAGGACCTGAACGGTGAAGCTCAATTCTTCGCTGTTCTCTTGCAAGATTGGGGCAGTCGTTCTGTCCCGTTTGATCGTGGTCCTGCCGTCCACCCCCACCACGGACCAGGCACCGCTCACTCTGTCGACCCCACGGAAACAGAGGACACCATGAAGTCGAAGCACCTGAGACGACGGCTGATCTCCGGTATGTCCATGACCGGCCTGCTCGTCGTCGGACTCCTGCCCGCCGCCTCCGCCTCGGCGGCCGGCGCTCCCACGAAGGCCGACCACGCGCCGGCGCGCTCGGCCGCGGCCGAGCGCGGAGCCACCCTCCCGTACACCGAGTACGAGGCCGAAGCGGCCGACTACGACGGCACGTTGCTGGAGGCGGACGCGAAGCGCACCTTCGGGCACACCAACTTCGCCAGCGAGTCGTCCGGCCGCGAATCGGTGCGGCTGGACAACTCCGGGGAGTTCGTGGAGTTCACCTCCACCAACGCGGCGAACTCGATCGTCGTACGCAACTCCATACCCGACGCCCCGGGCGGTGGCGGCATCGACGCCACCCTCAGCCTCTACGCCGACGGCGCCTTCGTACAGAAGCTGGATCTGTCGTCCAGGCACAGCTGGCTGTACGGCGACACCGACGACCCCGAGTCGCTGACCAACACGCCCCAGACGGACGCCCGCAGGCTGTTCGACGAGTCGCACGCGCTGCTGGAAAGGAGCTATCCGGCGGGCACGAAGTTCAAGCTCCAGCGCGACGCGGAGGACACCGCCCCGTTCTACATCGTCGACCTGGTCGACCTGGAGCAGGTGGCGCCCCCGGCGCCCAAGCCGGCCGAGTGCGCCTCGATCACCGAGTACGGGGCCGTCCCCGACGACGGGAACGACGACACCAAGGCCATCCAGGACGCGGTGACCGCCGACCAGAACGGCGACATCGACTGCGTATGGATCCCGGCGGGCCAGTGGCGCCAGGAGCGGAAGATCCTGACCGACGACCCGCTGAACCAGGGGCAGTACAACCAGATCGGGATCAGTGACGTCTCGATCCGCGGCGCGGGTATGTGGCACTCGCAGCTCTACACGCTCACCGAGCCGCAGAACGCGGGCGGGATCAACCACCCGCACGAGGGCAACTTCGGCTTCGACATCGACGACAACACCCAGATCTCCGACATCGCGATCTTCGGCTCCGGCCGGATCCGCGGCGGCGGGGGCGCTGAGGGCGGAGTGGGCCTCAATGGCCGCTTCGGCAAGAACACCAAGATCTCCAACGTCTGGATCGAGCACGCCAACGTAGGTGCCTGGGTCGGCCGCGACTACGACAACATCCAGGCGCTCTGGGGCCCCGCCGACGGCCTCCAATTCAGCGGAATGCGGATTCGCAACACATACGCCGACGGCATCAACTTCACCAATGGCACGCGCGATTCGCAGGTCGACAATTCGTCCTTCCGCACCACGGGTGACGATTCGCTCGCCATCTGGGCCAACCGGTACGTCAAGGACCCGGCGGTGGACATCGCGCACGACAACTCGTTCACCAACAACACCATTCAGCTGCCCTGGCGGGCGAACGGCGTCGCGATATACGGCGGTTACGGCAACAAGGTGCAGAACAACCTGATCGCCGACACCGCCAACTATCCCGGCATCATGCTGGCGACCGACCACGACCCCCTGCCTTTCTCCGGCGAGACCCTGCTCACCGGAAACGCGCTCCACCGCACCGGCGGCGCCTTCTGGAACGAGGACCAGGAGTTCGGCGCGATCACGATCTTCCCGGCGAGCCGGGACATCACCGGAGTCAAGATCAGGGACACCGAGATCTCGGACTCCACCTATGACGGCATTCAGTTCAAGAACGGCGGCGGCAACGTACCGGACGTGGAGATCGGCAACGTGACGATTCACAAGTCCAACAACGGCTCCGGCGTCCTGGCGATGGGCGGCGCCCGCGGCAGCGCGGCGCTGACCAACGTGACCATCACCGGCTCGGCCGAGGGTGACGTCCTCGTCGAGCCGGGATCGAGCTTCGTGATCACCGGCGGCCCCGGCACCAAGCAGGCCGTCAACTAGGCCCCGGCCCCCGACCCCTGGTTCACAAATATGGGCTTTTAGGTACATATCCCTAGGTCGCGAGCCCGCTCGGCGCCTTCCGTACCGCTCCGCGAGGGGAGCGGTGGAAGGCGCCGAGTCGTCGGCGTAGTCACTCCATGACGTCACGTGCCCGAGGGAACCGCTTCGCGGGTATCGGGCACAGCGGCGCCCGGTCCCCTCCCGAACCCTCCGCCCCCGAACCCTCCGCGGAAACCTTCGCCGGAGGGCGGCGCCGCATTCACGTGACGGGGGGCCGGGTCGAATGCGCGCGTGGACAAAGGGTGTTGGCGGGCTGTCGACAGTGAATTCGCCCAGGGGTGGGCACCTCGCCTCCACTTCGCCGCGATCCACATAAAGTAATCATTTGTCCGCTTTGCGGGGTGGGTCGTTATGGGTATTTCGCGCCTAACTTGTCCCTTTCTGGATGGTGTTGTGTATGCGTGGTTGCGTTGAATGCCCGTGATGTGTGTCACAGGGGCGGCGGGTCACGCGTTCCGCCCGACTGGCCACTTCCCGCACTGGAAAAGAAAGTTGAGACCTGAATCGCCGGGCAGGAATTCGGATTGATCTCCACCGGACCCGTGAATGGCATGGTGCCGTGAATTCAGGACTTGTTTCGCCCGGACGTTCTCGCTTACGTTCTCGTCATTCCGGACGGAACGCCGAATCCTGCCGCCGTCCGGAAACCGCATCCAACCATTCACGTACGGCAGGAGCGGGGGACCCAGGTAAGTCGCCGATCCGGAACACCGGACCGGCTCGGGGTGAAGCCGCGCCCACAGCGCGGCCGGGCATCTCCCGCCCGAACCCGACAGCTCACCTCGCAGGCGACGGAGAGGACCTCGTCATGCCCGCACAGGGTAAGCACCGCCGTTCCCGCACCATCCCGCTCGCCCACCGGCTCATCGCCGTCGGCACGGGCGGCGCCGCACTCGCCCTGCCCCTGGTGACCGCCACCACGGCCGGCGCCGCGCCCGCCCCGCAGCACGTCGCGGCGGCCCCGTCGGCCGTCACCGCCGCCCAGAAGGTGACCCACACCGTCGTGAAGGGCGAGTCGCTGGCCAAGATCGCGGACGCCCGTTCCGTGAGCGGTGGCTGGAAGGCGCTGTACAAGACCAACCGCGACACCGTCGGCGACAACCCGTC
Source organism: Streptomyces panacea (assembly GCF_040560175.1). Classification (NCBI taxonomy): domain Bacteria; kingdom Bacillati; phylum Actinomycetota; class Actinomycetes; order Kitasatosporales; family Streptomycetaceae; genus Streptomyces; species Streptomyces panacea. The sequence continues at coordinate 1,382 of NZ_JARJHW010000149.1, read as the reverse complement.
GCTCATCCGCCCCGGCCTGAAGCTGAAGCTCGCCGGAAAGCCCAAGGCAGCCGCCGCCCCGACCGCCTCGGCCAAGGAAGCCTCGGCCAAGCCCGCCGAAGCCGTCCAGGCCGCCGCGAAGTCCTACACCAACGACCTCGACGGCTGGATCCGGGAGGCGCTGGACGTCATGGCGCAGAACGGCATCCCCGGCTCGTACGACGGCATCCACCGCAACATCATGCGCGAGTCCGCGGGCAACCCCCAGGCCATCAACAACTGGGACTCCAACGCCGCGGCCGGCATACCGTCGAAGGGCCTGCTCCAGGTCATCGACCCGACGTTCGAGGCGTACCACGTGCCCGGCACGTCGACCGACAGCTACGACCCGGTCGCCAACATCACCGCGGCGTGCAACTACGCGGCCGACCGCTACGGCTCGATCGACAACGTCAACGGCCCCTACTAAGAGGCGGTATCACCACCTCGCGCGACTCTCGGGCCGCGTCTGTCCCTCCCTCGCCGGCCGGGCCGCACACGCGGCCCGGCCGGCGAGCGGCGTGAGGCGCCCCGGACCGGAACCGCGGAGCTCAGGACAGCCCCTGGGTAAGGATCTCGCCCCGCGCCACCAGCCAGTCCATCGCCGACGGGCACACGTCGAGCACCGAGACATGCCCGTCCTCGGGCCGCACCCACAGCTCCGCGCGGGGGAGAGCGGCGAGCATCCACTCGGCGTGCGCGGGTGGTACGACCCGGTCGAGGCTGCCCTGCACGAGCAGTACGGGCGCGGCCACCTCCGCAAGGTCGAAGCCCCACGCGGTGGCGAAGGCGACATCGTCGTCGATCAGCCCGTCCGCCCCGGCCTGACCCGCCTTCCCCGCGTCGGCCCCCAGCGACGTCCACGTGCCCGCCAGCGCCGCGAAGTCGGCGGAGGTGAAGCTCGACGGGTCGAACTCGTCCGTCGCCGCGTACAGTTCGCGCGCCTCGCGCCCGTCGGCGGCGGCCCGCAGGCCCCCGGGCGAGGTCATCCCCTCGTACCAGTCGAAGTCCCGCGTGTACGGCGCGATGCCCGCCAGGCAGGCCACACCCGTCACCCGGTCCGGCAGCAGCGCGGCGCACGCCAGCGCGTGCGGCCCACCACCGGACGCCCCCATCACCGCGAACGACCCCACGCCGAGAGCGTCGGCGATCCGGGCCACGTCGTCCGCCGCCGCGGCCACGTTCCGGCCCGGCAGCGGGCTGGAACCTCCGTAACTGGGGCGGCCGTACGTCACCAGCCGGATACCGCGCGCCGCCGCCGCGGTGAGCAGCGGCTCCAGCGGTGCGCCCGTCTGCGGCGAGCCGTGGTGCCACACGACGGTGAACCCGCCCCCGGCACCCCCGCCACCACTGTCGTACGCCCG
>NZ_JARJHW010000148.1:0-18079 GCF_040560175.1 Streptomyces panacea | reverse complement strand
CGGGGGCGCGGCGCCGGGAAACCCCGGGGGGAACGGACCGGAGCTATCTGGACAGAGGCGAATGGGCGGCGCATTGGTCTAGGCCAAGCACTCCTGTCTCTGTATTCTCATCCGTGGCCGGCAGCACACACATCCTTCACCCAGGTTGCACGCCGGCGCGGGCGACGCCCACCCCACTCCGCCCAAGCAGCCGGGTCCCCCATTCGCCGCCTCTAGGAGTCACGGTGAAAGTTCGCACCAGAAGCTCGGCGATCATCGGCACCATCTCCCTCATCGCCGCCTCCCTCGCACTGACCACGGCCTCCGCCGACGAGTCCCGCGGCCCGCGTCCCGCGGCCGACGTGGCGCTCACGGAAGTGGCCAAGGCCCAGAACCCCATCGCCGGCGCCGCCGGGCCGCGCGGCACGGTCTGGATAGCCGAACGCGCGGGCACCGTAAGGGTCCTGACCGATCAGGGGCTCAGCGAGCCCGTGCTCGACATCTCGGCCGAGACCACGACCGACGGCGAACGCGGCCTGCTGGGCGTCGCGTTCGACAAGAAGCTCGCGCACTTCTACATCTCGTACACGGACCTCGAAGGCACCAGCACCGTCGACGAGATCGCCCTGCGGAACGGCAAGCTCCAGCCGCAGACCCGGCGCACCGTCATCACGCAGACCCAGCCGTACGAGAACCACAACGGCGGCGACATCAAGTTCGGCCCCGACGGCTACCTCTACATCGCCCTGGGCGACGGCGGGTCGGGCGGCGACCCGCACGGCAACGGCCAGAACCTCGACACCCTGCTCGGCAAGATCCTGCGGATCGACCCGGCCGGCGGCAGGTACAGCGGCAAGCCCTACACGATCCCCAAGAGCAACCCGTTCGTGAACGACCCCACCGCCAAGGACGAGATCTGGGCGTACGGGCTGCGCAACCCCTGGCGGTTCTCCTTCGACTCCGGCACCGGCGACATGCTCATCGCCGACGTCGGCCAGAGCGACTGGGAAGAGATCGACTGGGCCTCCGCGAAGAGCAAGGGCGGCGAGAACTACGGCTGGGCCTCGATGGAGGGCACCCATACCTTCCGGGGCCGCACGGAGCCCGCGAACCACACACCGCCCGTCTTCGAGTACGACCGCAACGGCCTGGGCTGCTCGGTCACCGGCGGTTTCGTCTACCGCGGCAGGGCGATCCCGGCCCTCAAGGGCCAGTACCTGTACAGCGACTACTGCGACGGCACGGTGCGCGCCCTGAAGATGACGAACGGCAAGGTGACCGGCCAGAGCGACCTCGGCGTCACCAACGGCGAGGTCATCTCCTTCGTCCAGGGCGGCGACGGCGAGCTGTACGTACTCGCCATCGGTGGGAGCGTCTCTCGTATCGACCCGGCGTAACCCTTCTCGCGTCAGGCCCGGTGCCGCGGTCTCGGCACCGGGCCGTCGTACGTGCGGAGTCAACTGGGCGTGTATTGGTCTAGGCCAGACACTCCTGTCTCTGTATCCTCACCCGTGGCCAGTAGCACTCGATCCCCCCACCCAGGTTGCGTGCTGGCACGGGCGACGCCCCCTACGACTCCGCCCCAGCAGCCGGGTCCCCCCACTCGCCCGCCTCCAGGAGGTCACGGTGAAAGTACGCACCAGAAGCTCGGCGATCATCGGCACCATCTGCCTCATCGGTTCCCTCGCCCTGGGACCGGCGTCCGCCGACGAGCCCGCCGCCCCACAGCAGGCGGCGGTCGCGCTCACAGAAGTGGCCACCGCGCGGAATCCGATCGCGGGCGCCGCCGGGCCCGGCGACACGGTCTGGATTGCCGAACGGGCGGGCACCGTAAGGGTCCTGACCGATCAGGGACTCGGCGAGCCGGTGCTCGACATCTCGGCCGAGACCACCACCGACGGCGAACGCGGCCTGCTGGGCGTCGCGTTCGACAACGAGTTGGCGCACTTCTACGTCTCGTACACGAATCTCGAAGGCACCAGCACCATCGACGAGTTCGCGGTGCGGGACGGCGCGATCCAGCCGGACACCCGGCGCACCGTCCTGACCCAGACACAGCCGTATGAGAACCACAACGGCGGCGACATCAAGTTCGGCCCCGACGGCTACCTCTACATCGCACTCGGCGACGGCGGCGCGGGCGGCGACCCGCACGGCAACGGCCAGAAGCTCGACACCCTGCTCGGCAAGATCCTGCGGATCGACCCGGCCGGCGCCGAGCCGTACGCGATCCCCTCGGACAACCCCTTCGTCGACGACCCGAACGCGAAGGACGAGATCTGGTCGTACGGGCTGCGCAACCCCTGGCGGTTCTCCTTCGACTCCGGCACCGGCGATCTGCTGATCGGTGACGTCGGCCAGAGCGACTGGGAGGAGATCGACTGGGCCTCCGGGAACAGCGAGGGCGGCGAGAACTACGGCTGGGCCTCCATGGAGGGCAACCACCCCTTCCGCGGCGGCACGGAGCCCGCGAACCACACGCCGCCGGTCCACGAGTACGACCGCAACGGCCTGGGCTGCTCGGTCACCGGCGGCTACGTCTACCGCGGCGACGCGATCCCCGACCTCCAGGGCCAGTACGTCTACAGCGACTACTGCGACGGCACGCTCCGCACCCTGAAGATCGAGAACGGTGCCGTGACCGGGCAGGGCGACCTCGGGGTCAACGGCGGCGAGGTCATCTCCTTCGTCCAGGGCGGCGACGGCGAGCTGTACGTGCTCGGCCTCGGCGGGGCCATCTCCCGCGTCGACGCGGCGTAACCACTCCTCATGTCAGGCCCGGTGCCGCGGTCCCGGCGCCGGGCCTGACGCGCGCCCCGCCGCGTGGGCCCGGTCGGGGTACCGGCAGCCCCGGTGACGCGACATCATGAATCCTCATCCAGGGGGTGGTTGGTGTGGCCGTGCGTAGGCCGTCTCGGCAGGAGATCAATCGGCGTCGCGGGAGTGCGGGGTTCGTGGGGCGCCGAGGGGAACTGGCGGTGTTCCGGGAGACGTTCGCGCGCAACCCCGAGGAGGTCGACTTCCCCTATCTGTTCCATGTGCACGGCAACGGCGGGGTGGGGAAGTCGACGCTCGTACGCCAGTGGGAGGCGACCGCGCGTGAGCAGACGTCGGTGGTCACCGCCTTCGTGGACGACGAGGTGCATGACGCGCTCGAAGCGATGGAGACGGTCAGCGCGCGCCTGGGCCGGCAGGGACAGCCGCTGAAGAAGTTCGACAAACAGCTGGCCACCTACCGCCAGCGCCGTCATCAGGCGGAGAGCACCGTGGCCGTACCTCAGTCGGCCGCCGCCGAGGCGGGCGCGGCGGAGCCCGCGCCGGCGTCGCCGTCGAGCACGGTCGCGGCGCAGGTGGGCCTGGTGGGGCTGGGGATGCTGCCGGTGGTCGGGGCCTTCGCCGGGGCAGTGGATCCGGGACAGGTCGCGCTGGGGGCCGACCGGATGCGGGCGATGCTCAACACGCGGCTGCGCAATCACGACGACGTGCAACTGGTGATGAATCCGCTGGCGGGCCTGACGCCGGTGTTCCTGGAGGATCTGGCCGAGGTCGCCGAGCGGTGCGAGCGGGTGGTGCTGTTCTTCGACGTGTACGAGCGGACCGGGCCGGTCCTGGACGCCTGGCTGCAGAGCATCATCTTCACCGAGGAGCACGGCACCCTGCCGGTCAACGCGCAGATCGTGCTGTCCGGGCGGTCGCAGCTGGATCCCCGCGTCTGGGGAGACCGCTTGGGCCAGGTCGTCGAGGTGGGCCTGGACGTCTTCACCGAGGACGAAGCACGCACTCTGCTCGCCACCCGCGGTGTCACCGGCGAGCAGAACGTCGAACTCGTCCTGCGCCTGTCAGGACGGCTGCCGCTCCTGGTCGACATGCTCGCCCGCGGCGGCCGGTCCACCGACGACACGGCCGTCGACCCGTCCGAGACCGCGGTCGAGAGGTTCCTCAAATGGGAACCGGACGCCGAGCGCCGCGAAGCCGCACAGGCCTGCGCGCTGCCCCTCCAGCTCGACGAGGACATCTACCAGGTCGCCGCACCCGGCTCCCCCGCCGACGGCTACGCGTGGCTCCGGGCCCTGGCCTTCGTCTCCCGCCAGGCCGGCCGCTGCCGCTACCACGACGTCGTCCGCGACACGATGCTGCGCCTGCAACGCACCCAGTCGCCCACCCGCTGGCAGCAGCAGCACACCCGCCTGGCCGACGCCTTCGAGCACTGGCGCCGAGATGTCGAAGCCGGGCCGGGTACCGACACCGACGCCTACTGGGACGACGCCACCTGGCGCGAACACCGCCTCAACGAGACCTACCACCGCCTGTGCGCGTCCCCCCGCACCGCGCTGCCCGACGCCCTGCTGCAGACCATCCACGCCATCGACCACGACGTGGCCACCCTGCGCCGCTGGGCCCAGGTCCTCGGCCAGGCGGGCCGCGACTCGGACACCCCGGCCCTCACCGCGTGGGGCCGGCGTCTCGAAACCGCGGCGGAGGAGGAAGGGACGGGCGTCGCCGTACTGACGACGCTGCTGACCGCCCCTCAGCTCGACACCACCGTCCGCGCCCTGGCCCACCTGGTCCGGGCCCGCGACCACCGGTTCGCGGGCGACTACGACGACGCCCTCGCCGACTACGCGACGGCCCACGGACTGGACCCCAGCACGGCACGGCTCTACGCGGGTCGCGGGGAGACCTGCCGGCTCATGAGACGTCACGACGAAGCCCTGACCGACCTCACCCGCGCCATCGAGATCGACCCCGAGCTGGACTGGGCCATCGCCAGCCGCGGGGACACCTACCAATCCCTGGGCCGCTACGAGGAATCGCTGACCGACCTCAACCGCGCCATCGAACTCGACCCCAGCTCGGACTGGGTCATCGCCAACCGCGGTGAGACCTACCGGCTCATGCGCCGTTACGACGAAGCACTAACCGACCTCAACCACGCCGTCGAAGCGGACCCCGACTACGCGTGGGCCATCGCCGGCCGAGGCCAGACCTACCAATCCCTGAACCGCCACGACGAAGCACTCACCGACCTCAACCGCGCCATCGAAGCGGACCCCGACTACGCGTGGGCCATCGCCGGCCGAGGCAAGACGTACCAGTGCCTGAACCGCTACGACGAAGCCCTCACCGACCTCGACCGCGCCATCGAACTCAGCCCCGAACTGAACTTCGCCATCGTCGACCGCGGTGAGAACTACCGGCTCATGGGCCGTTACGAGGAAGCACTCGCCGACTTCACCCGCGCCATCGAAAACGCCCCCGGCTACGCGTGGGCGATCGCCAGCCGAGGCCAGACCTACCAATCCCTGAAACGCTACGCCGAAGCACTCACCGACCTCAACCGCGCCATCGAACTCAGCCCCGAGTTGGGCTGGGCCATCGCCGAGCGCGGTCTGAACCACCGGCTCATGGGCCGATACGAAGAAGCACTCACCGACTTCACCCGCGCCATCGAAAGCATGGCCACCTCCGCCTGGGCCATCGCCAATCGCGGGGAGACCTACCGGCTCATGGAGCGTCATGGGGAAGCCCTCACCGACTTCACCCGCGCCATCGAGATGGATCCCGACTACACCTGGGCGATCGCCAGCCGGGGCCAGACCTACCAGTCCCTGAACCGCTACGACGAAGCCCTCACCGACTTCACCCACGCCATCGAAAACGCCCCCGAGTACACCTGGGCCATCGTCAGCCGAGGCCAGACCTACCAATCCCTGAAACGCTACGACGAAGCCCTCACCGACCTCGACCACGCCGTCGAAGCGGCCCCCGACTACGCGTGGGCCATCGCCAACCGGGGCGAGAACCACCGGCTCATGGGCTGTTACGACGAAGCGCTCACCGACTTCACCCGCGCGATCGAACTCACCCCCGACTACATCTGGGCCATCGCCAGCCGGGGCCAGACCTACCAATCCCTAAAACGCTACGACGAAGCCCTCACCGACTTCACCCGCGTCATCGAGATGGACCCTTCGAATGGCTGGGCCTTCCACGAGCGGGCATTGACCCTGCACGCCTCCGGACGCGGCGACAGCGGCCCCGACTTCTTGCGGGCCGTCGAGTTCTTCACGAGGGACGCCCAGGAACCCGGCGACCGCGGTGTGAACGGCAGAGGGAATCTCGTCGCCGGCCTCTGCGCGATGACCCGCTGGGAAGAGGCGGAAGACGCTCTCTCCGTGTTCCTGGAGTCCTCGCCTCCCCGCAGTGACATTCTTGAACTGATCGCTGATCTGGACCAGTTGACGCGGATGACAGCCGCCGAACACGACCCGGTGACCCGCTACCGGGAGCGGCTTCTGCAAGCAGTGGGCGGCACTTCAGCTGTCCGCGAGGCCCGCACCGCCTCGGCAGGCGAAGGTGAACCGGACGGCCTCGCACGCGGGGGCGCACCCACCGTGGATGGTGAGCCCCCAGGCGGGCGCCGGACTCTCGACGAGCCGTAACCTCCTGCCCCGCCCTTGGCCCGGCCAGGGAGAGGCCCGAAGGGTTTCCCCCCGTCGGCCGCCCGTCATGCCGGTGACCGGCGGGGACCACCGCGCATTGTGCGACGGCGGAGGTCCGCCCATGCACCGGCCCGCGGCCTCGCCATGCCCGGACACCGAAATCCGCTACCGGTACGAGCACATCACGTACCGTTCGCTCACCGCCGCGGGCTCGGACGTCGACAAGATCGAACGCCACTCCGCCCGCACCCCCGCCGAGGCAAACCGCCAGATCCGGCTGTCCGTCCGCGCACTCGCCCCCACGCTCCCACCCAAAAGGCGCAAGCGTGCCCTCAGTTGGGCCAACGGCGGCGGCTACGTCGGCGCCATCGCCGCACCGCACCGCACCGCACCGCACCGGGGCGAACCCCGCGGGGTCTCACTCGGCAGGCGCGGCGCCTGGCCGGAGTGGACCGTCCACCCGTACCACCTGTTCCGGACCCCGGAAGCGCGCCGACTCCCCCTCGTACCGCGCGGAACGCAACCCACACACCACAGCACCTACAGAACGTGAGCCACCAACCATGACGAACCCCAGCAACACCAACACCACCTGGCAGAAGTCCTCCTACTCGGGACACGACGGCGAGATCAAGTGCGTCGAACTGGCCCGCGTGGACGGCCAGATCCTCCTCCGTGAGAGCGACGCACCGGACACGATCGTCACCACCGACCGCGACAAGTTGCGCGCTTTCCTCCTCGGCGTGAAAGCCGGCGAGTTCGACCACCTGATCTGACGGGGCCGGATCGGACCGGGCCCCCGCCGCTTCGCCACCCACTCGGCGGGCGCCCGGTCCAGCGGACGGAACTCGAACGCCCCCGCGCGCACCCCCACCTCAGCGCCGCCCCTCGCCGGCCGCACCGCTCCGCCCGTCGTGATGCGCCAGCAGCTTGCCCAGAAGCGCGGTCAACCGCTCACGCTCCTCGCCCGACAGCGGAGCCAGCAGTTCCTCCTGGCTCTCGGCCAGCGGCTTCTCCAGCCGTCGCAGCCGCCGCTTGCCCGCCGGGGTCAGCGAGATGATGTTGCGTCGCCGGTCGGAGGGGTCCGAGGCGCGCTCGACCAGTTCGCGATCGGCGAGTTCGTTGAGCGCCCCGACCGTGTCGCTGACGTGGATGCCGGTGCGGCGGCTCAGCTCCGCCTGGCTGGCCGGGCCGAACTCCTCCAGCGTCGCCAGCAGGCGGTAGTGGTAACCGCGGGCGCGGACGGCTGAGAACCCGTCCGCCACCAGGCGGTGCGCGTGGTTGGCGGTCTGGGTGAGCAGCCAGCTCGGCATGCTCTTCCAGCCGGCGGGCGTCTCCTCGGATGGGTTCTGCATGGGGCGAGTCTAGCGAATCATTGGTCGCACCTACGATCATGATATCGTTTGGCGTCCAAACGTTGGCTGCCCCAACATTTGGGCGCCTAATGAATCCACCGGGAGCCAGGGCCATGATCGAGCCGTTCCGCATCGCCGTCCCCCAGGCCGACCTCGACGACCTGACCGACCGGCTCTCCCGCACCCGCTGGCCGGACGAGGTCGCCGACGCCGGGTGGGACTACGGCTTCCCGCTGGCGCGGCTCAAGGAGTTGGCCGAACACTGGCGCGACGGCTACGACTGGCGCGAGCACGAGGCCGAGCTGAACGAGCTTCCGCACTTCACCACCGAGATCGACGGCCAGAACATCCACTTCGTCCACGTCAGGTCCTCGAAACCGGACGCGCTCGCGCTGGTCCTCACCCACGGCTGGCCCGGCTCGTTCCTGGAATTCCTCGATGTGATCGAGCCGCTGTCGCGCGACTTCCACCTGGTGATCCCGTCCATCCCGGGTTACGGATTCTCCGGGCCGACCCACGAGCGCGGCTGGGACATCGTCCGGATCGCGCGGGCCTGGGCCGAGCTGATGCGCCGTCTCGGGTACGAGCGCTACGGCGCGCAGGGCGGCGACTTCGGCTCGGGCATCTCGACGGCGCTCGGCGCGGTGGCACCCGAGCGCGTGGTCGGGGTGCACGTCAACTACCTCCCGACCAGGCCCGATCCGGACGCCGGCGTGGAACTGTCCGCGACGGATGAAGCCCGGCTGGACAAGGTCAGGCGGCTGATGGCGAACCGGCCGCCGTTCCAGGCCCTCCAGGCCCTCACCCCGCAGACCATCGGCTACGCGCTCACCGACTCGCCGGTCGGCCAACTGGCCTGGATCGCCGAGCGCTTCGCACAGTGGACCGACCCCCGCTCGCCGATCGACGACGAGCGGATACTCACCGACGTCTCGCTGTACTGGCTCACCGCCACCGCGGCGTCCTCGGCGCGGCTGCACCACGACGCTCCGCGCCGGATCGAGCCCTGCCCCGTACCGGTCGGCGTGGCGGTGTTCGCGTACGACATCACCCAGTCGGTGCGACCGCTGGCCGAGCGGCTGTACGACATCAGGCACTGGTCGGAGTTCGACCGGGGCGGCCACTTCGCGGCGATGGAGGTGCCGGAGCTGCTGGCCGAGGACATCCGGGAGTTCTTCCTCGCGCGTTGTTGATAAGTCGCCGGGCGGCATATGTTGGGCGGATGACTGAGCGTGTGTTGCAGGAGCCGACCCTTCTGGTGCTGACCGCCCTGGCGGACGCGCCCCGGCACGGCTACGCCATCGCCCAGGAGGTGAAATCCCTCTCGGGCGACCGGGTCGTCCTGCGGACCGGCACGCTCTACGGCGCCCTCGACCGGCTGCTGAAGGACGGGCTGATCGACGTGCACCGGGAAGAGGTCGTCGACGGGCGGGCCCGCAAGGTCTACGCGCTGGCGCCGCTCGGGCGGGATCGACTCGCCGCCGAGGCGGAGCGGATGGCGGCGACGGCCCGGGAAGCCAGCCGGCGGCTGGGAATCACCGGAGCCAGGGGGACGGTGACGGGGGCGTGATCAGGCTGATTCTGCGCCTGTACCCGCCCCGCTACCGCCGAGACCTCGGCGAGGAGATCCTCGCCGTCTGCCGGCTGACCTCGGCGGACTCCTCTCGTACGGGCAGGTTCCGGGAGGCCGCCGACATCGCCGCCCACGCGGTACGGATGAGGCTGGGGCTCAGCTCCGCGACGGCCGCCGGCCGGTTGCTGGCGAGCGCGGCGCCGTACGCGGTGGGCGCGGCGGCGGCCGGTTGCGGCGTGCACGTGACCCGCTGGTACGCCGGGGTGGTCGCCTCGCCCTCACCCGTACACCTCTCCCTCCTGCCCGCCGACGCGTGGAGCGCGCTCCTGCTCGCGTCGGTACTGGTCGTCGTCGGGGCGATCACGGCACTGACCGGGCGGTGGCACGGGGGCGTGATCGCGGTCGTGGTCGGACTGTCGGGGCTGGCCGCCGCCGCTGTCGTCAGCGGGCGCGCGTTCGGCGACCCGGTCGTCACCCCGGCGATGGCGCTGCTCACCGCGCTGATCGTGGCGGCCTGCCCACCGGATCTGCGGCCGGGGCCCCGCGTGTGCGCGGCGGCGGGGGCGATGGCCGCGGTCGCGTGGCTGCCGCTGGTCGCCGTCCAGGCCCACGTTCTGCCGTTCAGCACCGATTACGGCCTGTGGCCCCTGCTCGTGCTGACGGCCGCCGGGCTCGTACCGGCTCTGCGGTCGACGTCGCCGGGGCTCAGAGAGGCGGCGGCGATGACCGTGGCGTGCCCGCCGTTCCTCGCGTACGCCTACACCGGCGGCTGGAACCTGTCGCTTCCGGTCCTGGCGATCGGCGCCGCGGTGCCACTGACGGGCGCGATGGCGGCCTACGCGTACCACCTCGCGCGCCGTGGGCGGGGCCCGGGAGACCGGGCCGACCTGAGCTGAAGCCACCTTCATCATCTCCGCGGCAGAACCGGGCATCATAGTCAGTTGACCGACATATACACTCGGAGGGCATATCCAGTTGCCCGACTTGTGAGGCCGCGTCCGCCGGGCCCGCGCCGATACGGAAGTGGACTCCCGTTGCCGTTCACGCTGTCCCATCCCGCGGCCGTCCTGCCGCTGCTCCGGTCCCCGTTCCGCCCGGCCGCCCTGGCCTGCGGAGCCCTGGCGCCGGACGCGCCCTACTTCCTCGGCGGCGCGGGCATACCGGTCGGCGCCCAGTCCTGGTACGAGCCCTTCCTCAATGCCACGTACTCCCACACGCTGCCCGGCCTGACCGTGGCGTTGCCGTTCGCGCTGATGCTGCTGGCGCTGTACCGGCTGGTGCGGCGCCCGGTCGCCGGGCTGTTGCCGCCGCGACTCGCCGCATCGGGCGTCGCGGGCCGTACGGGCAGCCACCCGCGCCGGGCGGGCTGGGTGCTGCTGTCCGCCCTCATCGGCGTCCTGACCCATCTGGCGTGGGACTCCTTCACGCACTTCGACGGCTACGCGGTCACCCACCTGAGCTTCCTGCGCTCCCGGGTGGCGGGCGATCTGACGGTGGCGCGGGTGATCCAACACCTCAGTACGGCCGGGGGCCTGGCCGCCGTCGCCGTACACCTGTGGCGCCGCCCGCGCGGCCCACACCCGACCGCCCCATCAGCCGGGCTCCCGCCGGCGATGCGCCGGAGCGTCGTCACGGCGCTGACCGCCGCCACCCTCGTCGGCGCCGCCGCCAACCTCCGGACGCTGGAGACCTACCGGGGCGGCCCCGGCGCGACCACCCCGGCCACGGCCCAGGAGGTGGTGGAAGGGATCTTCGCGGACTCGGCCATCGGCGGGGGCATCGCGCTGGCCTGCGCGCTCGCCCTCTACGCCGCCGCCTGGTGGGCGTACGGCGCGGTCGGCCGGTTCCGAACCTCGCGGGCGGTGAAGTGCGTCACATCCCGGGGGGCGGCTCGTGTGCCTCGCACCCGTAACGGCCCACCCCCGTCCGCCGATCCGGGCGAGCACCCCGCCAGGCGCGGCCGTGGGCGACTTAGGTAACCCTTCCCGGCTGGCGGGGGCGCCTGGTACAGATGGGGATGTTCCAGCGTCACAGCGAAAGTCTCGCCATGAATCAGGACAACAGCACCGAGGGCGTCACCGACGGCGTCGCCGACGACCTCATACCCTTCACGATCGACCTGACCTTCGAGGAAGCCCGGCGTCGGGCCGAGGTCGTGGCCGCGCTCGGGCCCGAGTGGGACCCGGTGGCCGCCCTCCGGGGCGAGGACGAGGCGTACGCGATGCTCTACTCGGGCCTGGACACGGAGCAGCAGCGCACCTACGACATGCTGGTGGCGGCGGGGGTCCTGCCGGGGGACGGGACGGGCCGTGCGGCTTCCCATTGACCCGCAGGCGGACGCCTCCCGTCGCGCCTGGGTGGCCTGCCCCGTCTGCGACGACGCCCGCCACTGCGCCGCCTGTGCCGGCCCGCGCAACTGCGGCGAGCACTGGCGGTATCTGATCGCCAACAGCGGGCCGGTCCTCCACCTTCAGTGCCCGCGGTGCACGCACACGTGGTCACTGGACACCCGGCCCGGCGTCACCCGCCGCGGCGGCGACGGCATCTCCTGCCCCTGACGCGGCAGTTGGACATCAGGGGAGACATCGGCGAGGCGGTCCGCCGGTCCGGGTCGACCAGCCCGCCTCAAGGCCGCCCGCCGAACCGCCAGTTGTGGACCTCGATGTCGGCGTACCCCTCCGGGGTCGGGACGGCGCGGGCTCGGGCCGTGTCCGGGTCCGGTGCGCGGACCAGCGCCGCCGTACCCAGCCAGGTGGTGTCGTCGTCGGACATCAGCGGCCCGTACGCGATCAGTTCGTCCCGGTCCGACGACGGTACGGCGAGGTCGACGGCCGGTCCCGCGCCGAGGCCGAGCACCAGGTAGCGGTCGCCTTCCTCGGGGCCGCCGGGGAAGTCCCACATGGTGCGCCCCAGCGCGTTGTGCCAGCGGCGCAGCGACACGTCCCGGTACACCCCGGCCTGGTAGCCGGGCTCGTCGAAGGCGAACGCGCGGGCGGCCGCGGGGTTCGGCAGGTCGACGATATGGACGCTGCCGGTGGGCGTGCCGTCGCCGGCCAGGGTCGGGCCGCGGGCGATCATCTCCTTCGCGTACCGGTCCATGTACGACCAGTGCTCCTCCAGCAGTTCATGGCGCAGCGCCAGGGAGCCGGACCGGTCGCGGTGGTAGCAGAAGAACTCCATGGCCCCAGTCTTCACCACGTACGTCCGGCCCCCCGGGGACGAAGAGAAGGGGGGCCGGGCGGACTACAGCATCGCCACCGGGTCCGGCGCGCCCGCCGGGATCCGCTCGACGACCTCCCACCGCTCCGCGATCAGACCGTCCTGGAGACGGAAGATGTCGGCCACCGCGATGTCGAGTACACCTCCGGGCAGCCACCGCCGGGAGAACAGCGTCACGTAGTCGCCCTCCGACAGGAGACTGCGGATGTCGATCCGCAGCTCGGCGAGGGGCAGTTTCCGCGCCTCCGCGAGCCACGCCGCCTTCGTGGAGGTCTGGAAGGGCAGCCCGTGATCCGCGTAGTCGTCGCGCAGGAGCGGAGCGACGGCGTCGAGGTCGCCCTTGCCGTACAGCTCAAGGCAGTTGAGGACCAGTTGCTTGGGGTCGATGTTGTCGGTGCTCATGCCGAGGAGTGTGGCGACGCGGGCGGGGCCTGTCGATGAACTCGCAGTTCATGGACCGCGGCCGGAGCGCGCGACTAGGGTCGGCGCCGTGGAGACAGTGGGTGGCCTGCTGCGCGAGTGGCGGCACAGTCGACAGCTGAGCCAGCTCGATCTCGCGCTGGCGGCGGATGTCTCGCCGAGGTACGTCAGCCTCGTCGAGACGGGCCGGTCCCGGCCGAGCGCCGACATGGTGCTGCGGCTCGCGGCGCAGCTGGACGTGCCGCTGCGGCACCGCAATCGGCTGCTGGTCGCGGCCGGGTTCGCGCCGAGGTACCGCGAACGGCCCCTCGACGAGCCGGACATGTCGGCCGTCCGGGATGCCGTGTCCAGGGTGCTGCGTGCGCACGAGCCCTATCCCGCCCTGGTCGTGGACCGGCGCTGGAACATCGTGATGGCCAACGCCCCGGTCGACCTCTTCCTCGCGGACGTCGATCCCGCTCTGCTCGTCGCCCCGGTCAACATGGTGCGGCTCGGCCTCGACCCACGCGGTCTCGCCTCCCGGATCGTCAACCTCGCCGATGTTCGTTCGTCCCTTCGCGCCCGGTTGTCGCGGCAGGTCGCGAGGGCCGGCGATCCGGTGCTCGGTGCGCTGTACGACGAGTTCTTCGCGGAGGACGGGCCCCAGAGGTCGGCCCCGTCGCGGGAGACGGAAGTGGCGACTTCGATGATCTTCCGCTTCCAGGGGCGGGAGTTGAGTCTGTTCTCGACCATCACGACGTTCGGAACGCCTCAGGACATCACGCTCGACGAGATCTCGATCGAGTCCTACTACCCGGCGGACGCCGCCAGCGCCGCGCTCCTGCGCGACCTCGCCGACGCGACGCCGTAGACGTGGTGTGCGATGCCGGGGCTCAACGGCGGTGCGACGTCGACGGGTTCGCGCAGGGCGCGATCGCTCAGCAGGGCGAGGACCGGACAGGGCCGGCGACGTCCAGATGTCTCCGTGCCCGGCTGGCCGGCCGTGGTCCGTGCGACGTGTCAGTGCCGGGTGGAAGACTCCACGACATGGTCGAATTGAACGCGAAGGCGGACCTTCTCCGCTATCCGCAAGCGTCCCCGTGACTCGGATCCATCTCATCGGCGCCCCGGCGCCGTTGGGTTCGCGGCCTCAGGGATTCATCGTGGCTTCCATGAACGTGACCGAGCGCGGGTTTCTCGGGTCCCCCGTCAGGTCTGGCCGGTCGATAGGGCGGGTGGATCGGGTCGGCCGGGCGGGTCGATCGGGACGGTCTGGCGGGTCGGCCGGACCGGTCCACCGACGGTCGGGTCGGCCGGGCCGGGCCGGGCGCTCGGTCAGGTCTGGAGCAGGATCCGGGCCAGTTCGTGGGGCTGCGAGAACTTCGGCCAGTGGCCGTATTCATCTCCACCAGCCGCCAGTGCTCGCCCTTCAACAGCCCGGCCACGTCGGGGCTCGGCTCCGGCCAATCCAGCAGACATTTGATGTAGGTCGCCGGGAGCTCGCCGAGTGGGCGCTCCAGCCTCGCCGGTTCGGTCAGGGTCGCGCCCGGGTGCGGCATCGAGCCGGACACGAGGCGGGCGATCTGCTCGTCCGTGAGGCCCTGGCCCTCGAAATCGGCCGCGGTGAGGGGCGGCCAGAAGCCGCCGCTCCCGGCGATCGACGCCTCCACCGCCGCCCGGCCGTCGGGCCGGCCGGAGACGAACGACTCGCCGTCCGTCGGCACGTTCGAGTCGACGAACACCACACGGGACAGCCGGTCGCCGACGCGCTCGGCGGCCTGGCCGACCGGAATGCCCGAGTAGCTGTGCCCGACCAGGACGACATCGTGCGGGTCGAGGCGCTCGACGGCGTCGACGATGTCCCGCACATGCGTCTGCTGCCCGATGGGCCCGTCCCGCCGCTCGTGCTGTCTGTCGGCGAGACCGGACAGCGTCAGCGCGTACGCGTCGTGCCCGGCGGCGCGCAGGTCGGACACCACCTCGTCCCACGCCCACGCGCCGAGCCAGGCACCTGCCACCAGTACGAATCGAGTCATGCCAGGAATCTGGCGCGGGGTCCGACACCGGGCGCTCGCCGCCGGGCGGAGCCGTCGGCGAGGCATCGGCAGGCGTGGGTGAGGCACCGGCGAGGCGCTGTCGGGCCGCCGGCTGCGTTCCGCGCCTGACTCCCGGCTCCCGCGTCAGAGACTCAGCGTCTCCAGGTGGTCCAGCTTCACGAAGCGGCTCCTGGGGCTCGCCTTCCGCACCGCCTCACGCAGCGCGTCCAGCCCGCCCCAGTCCACGGCGGGCTTGTCCAGCGGCTCGTCGAAGTCGTCCCAGTGGGTCGGCACCACATAGGCGGGGCTCCCCAGCAGGTCGAGCAACCTCGGTACGTAGCCGGGCACGTTGGCCCCGCCCGGCTGGATCATGACGAGATCGGCGCGCACCCCTGCCAGGTCGTGCTCGCTGAAGTTGGACGACCCGAAGTTGACGATGTCGAAGCCGCCGACGCTGATCCGGTACGACAGGCTGCCGCCCTCGACCAGGTCCGCGATCGTCTCCGGGGCCTTCGGCACCTGGCCCGGCCGGGTACCGGCGAACGCGACACGGGGGTGGTCGCTTCCCATGGAGTGCAGCGACCGTACGACCTCGACCGAGTAGCCCTCGTACTGAAGGCGCTCACCGCCCGTCACCACCGACAGCTGCTCCGCCGGCGCGCCCATCGCGCGCATGGTGTTCACATGGCTCTCGGTGCCGAAGACGGTGGCGCCGGTGGTCTTCGCGAGATGCGGGACGTCGGTCATGTGGTCGTAGTGGCCGTGGGTGACCAGGATCTGGTC
Source organism: Streptomyces panacea (assembly GCF_040560175.1). Lineage (NCBI taxonomy): Bacteria > Bacillati > Actinomycetota > Actinomycetes > Kitasatosporales > Streptomycetaceae > Streptomyces > Streptomyces panacea. Next base: position 2,292 of record NZ_JARJHW010000148.1, on the reverse strand, counting down.
GGCGCGGAGCCCGTAGCCGTCGATCACGCCGGTGTCGACCTCGATCGGCGTCCGGGGGTCCGCGCCCGCGTCGGAGTAGGTGCCGGTCCAGAAGCGGCTGAGCCAGGGGTCGATCAGTACGGTGGAGGAGGTGTCACCGGTGCCGACGCGGATCTCCCAGCCGTTGTTGCCGAGCCAGCGCAGCCGCAGCCCGCCGGGCGGGGCCGCGCGGGTGGACCGGTCGGCGGACGGGCTCGCGCTCACGGTGCTCAACGCCCCGCCCGCCACGGTGACCCCGACCGCCGCCGTGGCACCCAGCAGCCCCCGCCGCGTCATGGAGTTCGGCCGCCCGCTGCCTTCACTCTTGCTCTTGCTCTCGCTCATCGCGCGTCAGTGCCCTTCGTCGTATGTGGCGAACAGGACGGGATCACAGCACGCCCGCGACGACCGGGTCCAAGACCCTGACCGGCGGCGACTCATATCGAGGCCGATATCGTCGCAGCGTGGACCTGTTACGACAGCTGCGGCACTTCACCGTGGTCGGCGAGGAATTGCACTTCGGGCGGGCGGCCGAACGCCTCGGCATGGCCCAGCCGCCGCTGAGCCAGCGCATCCGGGAACTGGAGCGGGAGTTGGGCGTCGAACTCTTCGACCGCTCGCGCCGCCAGGTGCGGCTCACGCCGGCCGGCGCCGTACTCCTCGACGAGGCGCGTGAACTGCTCGCCGGGGTGGGGCGGATGCGGGAGCTGGTCGCCAGGGCGGGGCGCGGCGAGTACGGCACGCTGCGCGTGGGGGTGCCGCCCGAGCTGCCGGGCAGCGTACTCGGAGCCGTACTCACCGAGTTCGCGGCGCTGGCACCCGAAGTCCGTCTGGATCTGCGGGAGTTCAACTCCGCCGAGCAACTGGAACTGCTGGCCGGGCACGGCCTGGACGCCGGGCTCGTCCACCATCCGCTGGACCCGGCCGCACTTCTGCACAGCGGCCCCGTGATCGAGCCGCCGTTGGGGGTCGTGCTGCCGCGCGTCCGGGAACCGGCGGGTGCGGGCGGCGACATCACGCTCGGTGAGCTGGCCGGCCGGGCGCTGGTGACGCATCCGCGCGAGGCGGCCCCCGCGCTGTACGACGCGACACTCGCGGCCTGCCGTGACGAGGGCTTCCACCCGGTGCGGGTATCGACGGCGCGCAGCCCCGAGGTGATGCTCGGCCTGGTCATCGCGGGGCACGGGGTCGCCTTCAGCCACCCGGCCATCGCGCGGAAGGAACCGCGCGTGGTCTGGCGCCCGTTGGCGCTCCGCGCGCCTCTGTGGCGGCTGGTCTTCGCGTGGCCGGCGCGTGCGCCGCACCCGGCGGTGGGTCTGCTGGTGCGGGCGGCGACCGGCATTCTGCGTGGGCACGAGGGCGGGGTGCCGGTGGTTTCCGGGCCGGGTGCCGAAGCAGCCGCCCGGCCCTGGAACGCGGTGTACGAGCGGTCATGAACGCAACGGATCCCCCGCACACCGACGCTCTCCCGCGCCGCTTCGAACTCCTCGGCGCCCGCCTGTGGTCGCACGCCCGCTGCGTCGACTGCGGGCGCGCGACCGGGTACGGGGAGGACGAGCCCGTGGTGCTCGCCTCCGTGGTCAAGGTGCTGCTGGCGCTGGAGTTCCTGCGGCAGGCCGCCGCCGGGCAGCTCGATCCGGCCGAGCGGGCGGTCGTACGCGCGGCGGACCGGCTCGGCGGCACGGGAACGGCCGGTTTCCACGACGACACGGAGATGAGCCTGCGTGACCTCGCCCTGCTGATGATGTCGGTGAGCGACAACACCGCCGCCGACGTCCTCTTCCGGCGCGTCGGCCTGGACACGGTCCAGGCCCTTGCCCGCCAACTGGGCCTGGAACGCACCCGGGTGACGGGTGCGCCGCGCGAGGTGCTTCGGACCATGCTGGAGGACCTGGGGGCGGCCGACGCGGACGCGTTCGCGTCGGCGTTCGCCGCGCTGCCCGCCGAGGAGGTCCACCGGCTGCGCGCCCTCGACCCGGCGCGTACGACGAGCGCGACACCGCGCGAGATGACGCGGCTGCTGAGTCTGGTGTGGAACGACCGCGCGGGAGCGCCCGTGGCCTGCGCGGGCGTGCGCGAACTCATGTCGGAGCAGCTGAACGGCGCGCGGCTGGGCGCGGCGTTCGACCGTTTCACGACGGTGGTGGCGAAAAGCGGCACGCTGCCGGGCGTACGCAACGAGATCGGCGTCGTCACCTACCCGGACGGCGCACGCTACGCGGTCGCGGTCTTCACCCGCGCCACCTCCCTCTCCACCCGCCGCCCGGACCTGGA
>NZ_JARJHW010000147.1:0-18471 GCF_040560175.1 Streptomyces panacea | reverse complement strand
TAAGAGACAGCTGGAGGCGGTGGCGGAGGCCGTGGCGGCGTCGGGTGGGGGCACGATCAGCAGAACGAGCGATTCGTCGGATGGTCACCCAACCGGCCTACGTCCAGGCGGGATTCGCCGCGATCCGGGCTACCCCGAAACCCCCCACCCGCTGAACTCGACCGTGCCCCGCAGCCCGCTGCTCCCGTTCGTCGCGCTCATGAACAGACCCACGTCCTGGACACCGGCCGCGCCCGGGACCGGTACCGAGGCCACCGTTCGCCAGGTCGCCCCCTCGTCCGTCGAGCACGAGCCCGTGAACAGGCCGCCGGCGCGCGACAGCCGCAGCAGCACCGGGGCCGTGACGCCCGTGACACGCCGGTAGGTGTCGAGCGTGCCGTCGCCCGTCGTGTCGTAGGAGAGAACCACCCCGTTGGACGGCGTCACCGCGAGGTTGACGATGCCGGGCGAGCCGGGCGTCGACATGCGGTCGCGCGCGATGAGGCCCGCGCGGGCCCACGCCCCCGTGTTCTCCTGCGCGTCCACCCGGACCGTCACGCTCACACCGTCCTTGAGCGCGCCTTCCCGGAAGGCCGCGCCGAACTGCGCCGTCCCTCTCCACAGGTCCTGGCCGCCGCCGTTGACCGCGAAGCGGTCGCCGAGCGCGCCGAACACCGCTCCGTTGTCGCTGTACGTGCGCCAGCCCGGCGCCAGGGGCCCGGCGACGTACACGGTGCCCCGTTGGACGGTCTTCACGCGCTCCTCGCCGCGCGGCCCGTACTCCAGCGCCAGCGCGTACGGCAACGGGCGCAGCGGCGACGTGAGCGGTTCGGCGGGGGCCGTCACCGACCAGGAGACGGACCCGGTGCCGGCCGCGGCGACGGACGGCAGGCGCGTCGGGCCGTCCGGCCGGGCGGCGGGGCCGGTCAGGGTGAAGTCGACGGGGCCGGTGCCGCGCAGCCCGTTGGCGTTCCTGAAGTCGGCCCTCACCGTGCCCGTGCTGCCGGGGGTGAAGGCGAGCGGGTCGGCGGTGACGGTGACGGTGCCCTGGTACGGGGCGGAGGCCAGGGTGTCCCGTACCCGCAGGGCCGTCCGGTACGCGTCGCCCGTCGCCCGCACCGGATAGCCGCCGCGCGCCCGCGTCCACGCCTCCTCGTCCACGTACCAGTCGAACGCCTTCGGCTCCCGCCCGGTGGCCAGGGCGTCGGCCAGCTCGTCCAGATAGGCCTGCCACTGCGGCAGATGGACGTCGGCGAGCAGGCCCTGCCAGTCGCGGTTGGCGTAGTTGCTCAGGTGCCCGGCCGCCGGCCTGCCGGCCCATGTGGTGATCAGCGTGCGCGCCGTCCACTCCAGCGTCGCGGCCTCCGCCGGGCCGGTCGCGAGCCGCTTGGCGTCCTCCAGCCACGGCCCGAGCAGGAACGAGCGGTGGCAGCCCGCGACCGTGTCGCTCAGCCGCATCAGCTTCAGCCACAGCGCGGCCAGCGCGCGGAACGTGGCGGCGTCGCCTCCTTGGAAGGCTCCGCGCAACTGCGGCAGCAGCAGCCGGGACCGGTTGGCGAGCGCCTGCCTGGCCAGCTCGGTCACGTCGTGCCGGTACGCGTCGGAGCCGCGCAGCCCGGCCCGTACGTCGAGCAGCGAGCCCAGGGCCTTGTCGAACTCGGCGGTGTCGAAGGCGGTTCCCACGGAGGAGGTGAGGGAGGGGCGGCGCGAGAAGAGGGAGTCGACGGGGCGGCCGTCGGCGGTTGTCAGCCGGTACGCCGTCGCCGCGAGCACGCCGAAGGCGTCCCGCGCGGCGCCGTCCTCGCCGCCGTAGCGCAGATCGGCGTAGGACCGGAACCAGCTTTCGCGGTCGACCGCCTCCCGCCGCCACGCCAGTTCGCTGAACAGCTCGAAGGCGGCCGGGTCGCGCTCGGCGGCCTCCGGCATGTAGGCCGTCCCGACGAGCGTGCTGCCCGGCTTGTCGCGCCAGGCGGTGAACCGCTCCGTCCAGCGGTCGGAGTTGGCGCCCAGAGTCGTACGGCCGCCGAAGTTGGGGATGGTGCCGAAGGCGTACGGCGCGCCGCCCCAGTCCCGCTCGCGGTCCGTCACCGAGTCCAGGTCGGACAGGCCGTCGACGATCAGCACACGGTCGGTGTCGATGGCGTCGAGCAGGGCCGGTACGGGATTGGTCTGCCAGCCGAGGATCACCCAGGTCGCGTCGGGGCGGGCTCTGTGCAGCGACGTCTCGACCGCGCGGGCGGCGTCGGGCACGGGGACGTCTCCGGCGTTGCCGCCCTCGTGCAGCAGGTCCATCTTGAAGTGGTTCACCTCGCCGAAGAGGTCGCCCTGGTGCCGGTAGAAGGCGGCGGCGACATCGGCGAAGACCGCGGTGCGGGGGTCGAGCCAGTCGGGGCGCGGCAGGCCGTTCCAGTCGCCCTGCGGCACGGTCCGCGCACCGGGGTTGCGGGCGGCGAAGCCGTCCGGGACGGTGCCGAAGTAGCCGGGGAGCACGGGGGACATGCCCAGCTCGCGCATCCGGTCGGTGATGCGCCGGCCGAGCAGGGCGCGGGCCTCGATCAGCTCGGGGGAGAGCGGGCCGCCGTACGCGCTCATGTTCTGGAGCAGCCACCACGGTTGGTGGGAGGGCGCGGGGAGCCAGGCGCGGGCCTCGGTGTCGGAGTAGCCGAAGCCGGTCAGCAGCCGGTGGTAGACGGCCTCCTGGCCGGTGGTGACGAGGACCTCGTTGCAGCCGTGCAGGGCGAGGATGTCGAGCATCCGCTCCCAGCGCGGCCAGTCGGCGTACGGGGCGGTGTAGCCGTCGTGCGTGTCGTTGAGGGCGAACCGGTGCCGCACGGTCGCCGAGCGCTCCAGCGGGCGGCGGGGCGCGGGCAGCGTGGCGGGGAGGCCGAGTTGACTGCCCGACCAACTGAGATGGGCGCCGCACTCGTACTTCAGATACCAGTGCACCCCGGTGAGCAGGACTCCGGCGTCGGTGCCCGACACCTCGATCCGGCCGGCGGACCCGGTGACCCGGAACCGCTCCGCGCCGCGTACCACCCGGAAGCGGAACTGGTCCGCGTGGCGGGGGAGCAGGCGTCCCACGGCGGCGCGGGCGGCGGTGAGCGCGGCGGCGGTGGTCGCGGATGCGGCGCCGTCGGCACCGACCGTGGTCGCCGGCGCGGAGGTGCGGGCGGGGGCGCGCGCGGCGGCGGGGGAGTGCGTGGTCAGCGCCGTACCGACGCCGATCGCCCCGGCGCCCGCCAGTACGGCGCGTCTGGAGGGCGCGGAGGGGAGCGAGGGGGTGGCAGGAGGGGTGGGACTCGGCAGCTCGGTCATCAGCGGTCCTCTGTCCTCGGTTACGGGGTGTGACAACAGGTGCGTACGGGGCGCACGTTAATGACGGGGAGAGGGGTGGGCAACGATGTGATGCGTCGTTCACCCGCGCGGGGGCTTGTGGAGAGGGCACGATGGCCGAATGCGTACCGAGCGACCCCGAGTGGCACTGGTGGTGCCGGCCCTGGCCCTGGCCCTGTTGAGCGGCTGCGGAACCAATGACGACGAGGCCCCGAAGGCGCCGAGGACGGCGACCGGGAGCCTCGAACAGCTGGCCGAGAAGGCCGAGTGTGATCCGAACGTGCAGACCGACGCGGAGGAACTGCGCCAGGCCAACTGCAAGACGGGTTACGGCAGATACATCCTCACCACGTTCGCGACCGACCGAGGTCTGCGCGAGTGGATCAACGAGGCCAACGACTACGGCGGCTCGTATCTCGTCGGCAGGAAGTGGGTCGCCAGCGGCGACGCGAAGGTGGTCGAGTCGCTGCGCGGCCGGCTGGGCGGAACGGTCGAGACGGCCCCCGCGCACCACTCGGGGAGCGAGGACGCCGACGAAGGCGCCGACGAGGGCGCCAGTGGCGGCAGCGGGGAGCACGGCGGCGGGAAGCACGGCGGCGCCGAGGGGCACTCGGGACACCCCGAGAAGGACTGACATCGGGCAGGGCTGACATCGAGCAGCGCCGGCCGGGCTCGAAGCCCGGCCGGCGCCTGAGTATTACGTCACACCGTCAGTTGCATTCCTTACCGGTGTTGATGCAGTCGACCATCTTGTTCATCACGTTGTCGTCGAAGACATTGATGAAGTCTCCGTGGTCGGTGACGGGCTTGTGCAACTGCTCGGGGAACGAGTCCACCGCGAAACCGGGACCCGGCGGAATGTCGTACACGATCCGCTGCTTGAGCTGCGGAATCGCCTGGAATCCCTCCTGGCACTGACCGTTCTGGTCGGCGAACGCCACATGGGTGCGGTGATTCGCGCTGTCGGTGTTCTGTCCGTCCCAGCAGCTCTGGAAGTCGAACGAACGCACCACCTGGCTGCCCGCCGGGCAGATCGGGTATTTGTCCTTCAGCTGGCGGTCCTCGAATCCGGTGCAGCTCCACGAGGCATTCGCGTTGGCGTCGCCGTTGACGAACGCCTTCGCGTCACCGGTGATGATGCGAAGGAAGCGGGGCATGGCCGTGACCTTCGACACGGCGCTGCCGGCGAATTGCAGGGTGACCTCGGACGGTGTCTGGATCTCTCCGACGTTGCCGTCCTTGCCGCCGCCGTCCTCGTTCGCGTCGGCCTCGTTCTGACCGTTCTGGAGGCGGACCACCGGCCAGTAGTAGGTGGACTTGTCGCCCTGCTCGTTGCAGGTGGTCTCACCGTTGGCCAGGTCGTCGTCGCTCGCGAAGGCGTTGTTGGCCTGGTTGCCCACGTAGTCGTGCTTGTGGTGGGCGCCGTTGCTCACGCCGGGCGCGGCGATGACGTTGTCGGAGTTGAAGAGGCCGTTCTCGTTGCGCCCGCACTCGGTGGTGAAGTTGCCGGTCGACGCCTGCTCTCCCGGCTGGGGCTCCTGGATGTTCGGCTCGATGGACTCGATGTCGACGAAGTCGGACGCCTCGGGGCCGTTGCCCGGCGGCTGGCCGCCGTCGCCGCCGCCCTGGCCGCCGTCCTGGCCCGCGTTCTGACCCTGGCCGCCGTCCTGACCGGCGTTCTGGCCGCCGTTCTGACCCTGCCCGCCGTTCTGGCCCTGGCCACCGTTCTGGCCACCGTTCTGGCCGCCGCCCGGGTCGCCCTCGTTGGTGCTGTCGTCGTCGGGCCGCATGGTGCACGGGGCGAGCGAGTCCAGGCTCTTCTGCCAGTGTCCCGCCCGCTTGAGCGCGGAACGGATCCGCTTGAGGCTGGCGAGCCTCTTCTGCTTCAGCGGCTTGAGGATCTTCTTCTCGGTAAGTTTCGGATCTCTCTCCAACTTCACCTTGTTGTCGGCGAACCGCTTGTAGGCGTCGGTGATCTGCGTGTCCATCCGGGCCAGTTCCCGGTCGACGGTGGCTCGGGCGCGCCTCGGCACCTTGGTGAGCTCATTCGCGACCTCGGGACAGTCGATGGTGGACATCTGCCGTCCGGCATTCTGGATCCGCTGCTCCTGACCGGAGCGGCCTTCTCCCGCGGATGCGTAGACATTTACCGCTACCAGCCCACCCCCGCCCAGAATCAAGGCTGCCGAGGCCGCGATGGCCCGGTTCGCCACTGTCGAGCGTTTTCTTGACGTGCGTCCCATGGAACTCCTCAAGCTTCGGTGCCGGTTCAGGGGGATCTCCGGCGTGGGGAGGAAGCGCTCCGTTCCATACGGACGTCATTCGCGGCCTGTTCAGCCGCACAAGGAATTCATAGAAATCTCCATCAACAAACCGGGCGGATGCCCTCAACACACCTCGCCCGGTGCCCCCTTGGACGGTACGGGCGCCGAGGCGCCCGCCCGTCGGCGTTCCCCTCGCTCCTACTGCTGTCCCCGGTCCAGATAGGCGATCACGGCGAGCACCCGCCGGTTGTCGTCGTCCGACACCGGCAGGCCCAGCTTCCCGAAGATGTTCGAGGTGTGCTTGGACACCGCCCGTTCCGTGACGACGAGTTGGGCGGCGATCGCCGCGTTCGACCGCCCCTGCGCCATCAGCTCCATGACCTCGCGCTCACGCGGCGTCAGCTGGCCGATCGGCTTGTCCTGGGCTCTGCGGGACAGCAGTTGCTGGATGACCTGGGGATCCATCGCCGTACCGCCGCCGGCGACCCGGCGCACCGCGTCGATGAACTGGTCGGCGTCGAAGACCCGGTCCTTGAGCAGATACCCGATGCCGCCGGTGCCGTCGGCCAGCAACTCCCGTGCGTACAACTGCTCCACGTGCTGGGACAGGACGAGGACGGGCAGCCCGGGGCGGTCCCGGCGCGCGGCGAGGGCGCACTGGAGTCCCTCGTCCGTGTGCGACGGCGGAAGCCGGACGTCGACGACGGCGACGTCCGGCTGAAGTTCCGCGAAGGCTTTGGTCAGTTCGGGTCCGGTCTCCACGGCGGCCAGGACCTCGAAGTCGTACGCCTCCAGCATCCGGACCAGACCGTCTCGGAGCAGGAAGAGGTCTTCGGCTAGGACAACTCGCAAGGGATCTCCACGGTGACCATGGTGGGGCCGCCCTCAGGACTGCTGACGGCCAGGATGCCGTCGAATGTACCGAGTCGGCGCTCCAGTCCGCTCAGTCCGGTACCGGAGCCGATCTTCGCGCCGCCGTCGCCGTTGTCGCCGATCGCGACGCGCAGCATGGAGTCCGTGTGGATCATGTCGATCCAGATCCGGTCCGCGTTGGAGTGCTTGATCGCGTTGGTCAGGATCTCACTGACCGCGAAGTACACGGCCGACTCGACCGGCGCGTCGGCGCGGCCCGGCAGATCCACCTGAACATCGGTCTCCACCGGCAGGCGCAGCGCCAGCGCCCGCACCGCGTCACCCAGACCGCGCTCGGCGAGCACCGGCGGGTGGATGCCCCTGACCAGGTCGCGCAGCTCGGTCAGCGCCTCGGCGGAGGACAGTCGGGCGTTGGCGATGAGTTCCTTGGCCTTGGCCGGATTCTTCTCGATGAGCGCCTCGATCGTGCCCAGGTCCATGCCCATGGCGACCAGCCGGGCCTGCGCTCCGTCGTGCAGATCCCGCTCGATCCGGCGCAGTTCGGCGGCGGAGTTGTCCACGGCGTCGTGCCGCGTCTCGGTGAGGTGGGCGACGCGCTGTGTCAGCGCCTGGTCCTGGTTGGGGGCGAGCAGCGACTTGGCCAGCAGGAAGTGGCCGCGCTGGATGTCGTCGGCGTACCGGACACCGATCCCCGCGATCACCACGCCCACCGCGGCGGCGAGCAGGCCCGTGATCTGGCTGTCGACGGAGACGAAGCCGGCGTACGGGTACGCGTCGTCCTCGAAGACCCGCCACAGACCGGCCGCCAGCACCAGGCCCTCCAGCCCGTAGATGAACAGGGCCGCGGAGAGCAGGGCGGAGACCGCGCCCACCGTCATGTCCACCATCAGCCATGTCAGGTCCCGCCAGGTCGCCGGGTCCTTCAGCATCAGCGTGGTCCGCTCCACCTGGCCGGTGACGCCGGTACGCAGATCGGCGGGCATCGGGCGGTACGGCACCGGGACCTTGACGTCCGACCAGGTGGCCGCCAGCAGCCGGCGCCGGTTGGCGTGCGCCCGCACCGCGGTCAGGACGTAGGGGGTGGTGAAGAAACCGATACCGAGCAGGATCAGGGTGATCGAGAGCACCGAGAAGACGAACAGTGTGATGGAGCCGACGAGGGCGGTGAGCCCGAGCACCAGCCCCCGGCCCGTGGTCCTGACCGACTCGGCGATCATCTTCGTCCCGTTCATCGTGGATCCTCTCTTGTCGCCCGTGCCCCATCGGCGACCGGCCTTCCGCCCGCTGACGGGCACAGCCATCAGTCTGCCGTGCGGTGCCCGTCGTACGTGAGCGGTTTCCGCCCCCAATCGGTGGTGTACCTAGCACCACTTGGACACCCTCGGCCATCCCCCGTCGGAGGGACGTGCGAACCCCCGTTCGCCTGCGTCGACGGCCTGTCCGTGAGACGGATCGACGACCTGCCCGGCCGCGGGAGTCAGCGGCCCAGAACGGCCGCCTCCACCTCCGGCGCGAGCCCGACCCTCGGGCGGTCCGGGCGCTGCGGGGCCTCGCCGCCGACCGACCGGAGCCAGGCCCAGGTGTCGTCGACGGTCTCCTCCGCCGGCCGGCACCGCAGCCCCGCGGCGAGCGCCTTGGAGACGTCGCCGCCGTGCATCATGTCGTGCGATTCACCGCGCGGCAGCCAGATCGGCAGGCCCGTCCACGGCTCGACGCCGGCCGCCAGAATCGTCTCCGGGTCCGTCCAGCGCAGCTCGGCGTCCGAGCCGGTGGCCTTGACGCACGCCGCCAGCAGCTTGCCCATCGTGGTGTGACCCGGCGGGCTCACCGCGTTGTACGCGCCCGCGAGCCCGCGTGCCGCCGCGTCGAGGGTCCACTCGGCGAGGTCGCGTACGTCGATGTACTGCAACGGGTTGTCGCGCGGTCCGGGCGCGAGCACCGGGCCGCCGCGCGCGATCCGCCCCAGCCACCACGGCAGCCGCCCCACGTTCTCCCACGGCCCGAGGATCAGGCCCGGGCGCACCAGCAACGCGCGGTCCCCGAAGGCCGCTTCGGCGGCCAGCTCGCCGCCGCGCTTGTCCCGCGCGTAGTCACGCTGCCCGGCGTCGGCCGCCGCGCCCTCCACCAGCGGGCCGTCCTCGGGGAGACCGGCGGGGGTCGGGTAGGCGTACACGGAACGGCTGGACACGTACGCGTAGTGCCCCGCCCGGTCGGCCAGCAGCCGGGCCGTGTCCAGTACGGCGGACGGCGCGCCCGACCAGGTGTCGAGGACCACGTCCCATTCGGGCCCGGCGTCGCCGGACGCGCCGGTGCGGGCGGTGCGGGCCGAGTCGGTGAGATCCGCGCCGGTGCGGGCGGTGCCCGTGAGATCCGCGCCGGTGCGGGCCGAGTCGGTGAGATCCGCGCCGGTGAGGGCCGCGAGACCGTCCGGCGCGGTGCGGTCGCCGCGCAGGACGCGAACGCCCGCCGGTGCCTCGTGGTGGCCGCGGTGGAACACGGTCACCTCCCAGTCCCGCGCGAGTGCGGCCTCGGCCACGGCGCGGCCCACGAATTCGGTGCCGCCCAGAATCAGAAGTCTCATGGCCGAACCCTGACACGCCGCTGTCCGATTACCGGATCCGTTCTGCTGCGGGCATAGCAGGTCAGCGGCGTTCGCACCATCTGCCGCACACGCCACGGGGATGGCAGCATGAGCGCACCATGACAGATGCCCGGTCGCCGATGCGCGCCTTGCGGGCCGCGGTCCTCGCGGCGGTGTGCGTGACACTGGCGGCGGTGGGGCATTCCTCCATGTCCGCCCATGAACTTCCGCTCGGTGTGCTTGCGACGGCATTTGGGGTGATCGCCGGGCTGTCGTGGCTCGCGGGCGGGCGGCGCCGGGGCATCGCGTTCATCGGGCCCGCCGTGCTCACCGCGCAGGCCGCGCTGCATGTGACGTTCTCCGCCGCCGGGACGCACGGCGCCTGGCCGGCGCGGAGCCACGGCCACGTGACCCCGGGCATGGGCGCGGGCACCGGCATGGGGGAGAGCGTGGGTGCGGGAGGCGTCGGCGGTGCCGTACTGGCGGCCGTCGGCGACACCTCGCCGGGCATGCTCGCCGCCCACCTGCTCGCCGGCGCCGTCTGCGCGCTCTGGCTGGCCCGCGGCGAGGCCGCCTTCTTCCGGTTCGCCGAGACCGTCGCCGCCTTCGCGTTCACCCCGCTGAGGCTGCTGCTGGCCACGCCCCGGCCCCTCGCCGTACCGCCGCCCGTACGGCCCCGGCACCGCACCCGCGCGCCGCACCGGCCGCGCGGCACCGTCCTGGCCCACGCGGTGTCCCGGCGCGGCCCGCCCGCCCGCGGCGCGCTCCCGATCCGTACGACGGCCTCCGGGGCCGCCGCCATGGTCTGACCAGGGCGGGGCCCGGGGGTCGATTTCCCCGTGCCCACGCCAACTCCTAGGACAGTCATGGCCATTGACGACCCCGTACAGGGCGCCGACTCCCCACGCACCGAGACCGCCGCCAGGAAGGCGGGCGACAAGAAGCCGCCCGCGCCCACCGGCACCACCACCTGGGGCGCGGTGCGCCCGCTCGTTCTGCGGCTGCACTTCTACGCGGGCCTGCTCATCGCCCCGCTCCTGCTGATCGCCGCCACCACGGGGCTGCTCTACTCGCTCTCGTACCAGGCGGAGAAGGTCGTCTACCGCCAGGAGCTGCGCTCCCCGGACAGCGACCGTGCGGCCATGCTCACCGACCAGGTGGCGGCCGCACGCGCCGAGCACCCCGACGGCAAGGTCACCGCCGTCTGGCCCTCGTCCGAGGACGAGGAGTCCACCCGGGTCCTGATGACGATGCCGGACAGCGAGGAGAGCAAGTCGCTGGCGGTCTTCGTCGATCCGCACACCGCCCAGATACGCGGCGAGCTGGACAGCTACGGCAGCTCCGGGGCCCTCCCGCTGCGCGCCTGGCTCTCCGAACTCCACCGCCATCTGCACCTCGGCGAACCCGGCCGTATCTACAGCGAGTTGGCCGCCAGCTGGCTGTGGGTCGTCGCGCTCGGTGGGCTGCTGCTGTGGATCGGCCGCAGAAGGACCTCCAAGCGCGCCCTGCTCCGTCCCGAACCCGGTGCCACCGGACGCCGCAGGACGCTCACCCGGCACGGCTCGCTGGGGCTGTGGGCGGCCACCGGATTCGTGCTGCTCTCCGCGACGGGCCTGACCTGGTCGACCTACGCGGGCGCCAACATCGGCGCCGTACAGGACCAGTTGGGCGGCGCCACCCCGGTCGTGTCGGCCACCCTCAAGAGCGGTGACGGCGCGGCGGGCGGTGCCGGGGAGCACGAGGGCCACGGTGGGGACAGCGGCGCGGGCGGTGACCACCAGGGCATGGACATAGGCATCGACAACGCCCTGACCGCCGCGCGCCAGGCCGGACTCGACGGACCGGTGGTCGTGAAGCCGCCCGCCGACGGGACGGCGTACGTCGTCGCGCAGCGGGACAGCCAGTTCCCGGTCCGGCTGGACTCGGTCGCGGTCGACCCCGGCACCGGCCTGATCCTCGACGAACTGCGCTTCGCCGACTACCCGTTGCTCGCCCAGCTCACCCGCATCGGCATCGACGCCCACATGGGGCTCACGTTCGGCGTCGTCAACCAGCTGCTGCTCGCCGCCCTCGCCCTCTCGCTGATCCTGATCATCGTGTGGGGCTACCGCATGTGGTGGCAGCGCAGGCCCACCCAGGACCGGAAGCTGACCGTGGGCAGGCCGATGGCGCGCGGGGCGTGGCGCAAGGTGCCGCTGTCCGTGCTGCTGCCACTGATCGCCGCGGCGGCGCTGGCCGGCTGGTTCGTACCGCTGCTCGGGATCACGCTGGCGGCGTTCCTGGTCCTGGACGTGGCGCTCGGCGCCGTGGCGCGCGCCCGCGCGGCGAAGGCCGGTACGTAGCGGGTGTGAGTACGTGTGAGGCCCCCGCCGGTCCGTCCGGCGGGGGCCTCACCCATGTCGCGGTCCCGGGCGGTCCTACGGGGCGTACTTGTAACCGACCCGCCGGATCGTCCGGATCGTGTGCCGGTGCTCGGCGCCCAGCTTCCGGCGCAGTCTGGCCACATGCACGTCCACGGTCCGGCCGTCGCCCACGTGTCCGTAACCCCAGACGGTGGTCACCAACTGGTCGCGGGTGTGCACCCGGTGGGGGTTCGCCACGAGATGGGCGAGCAGCTCGAATTCGAGATACGTCAGATCCAGCGGCCGGCCGTCCACCTCGACGGTCCGCTCGGTGGTGTCGATCCGCACCGGTCCCTCACCGGCGGCGGGACCCGCGGCGGGCACCGCGGGGTGTGTGGTGGCGGCGGTCACCGGGTGCTGATCGGCCGGTACGAGGACGAGGTAGCCGACCATCGGCGGCCTGCCCGGCAGCGTCGGCAGGGTGTGCGCCGGGGCGGGCAGCCAGGTGGAGCCGGGCGGCAGGAAGTCCACGAGCTGGCCGGCCGCGCCGGCCGCCGCGAGAGGCACGACCTCGTCACGGTCGACGGCTCGCAGTCGGTGACGGCCGGAGGTGGCGGAGGAGGCCGCGGCGGCTGTGGCCGCCGTGACGGTCGAGAAAGGGCGGGAGTTCGCCATGAGGGGTCAGCTCTTTCGCGCGAAGGATGTCGTCGAGTCGACAGGACGGGACGTACGTCATTCGCGACGGCCGAAGGCCTGGGAAGAGGCTTTAGAGGGCCGACGCGTTCCTCGCGTGGCAACACACCCGGTCGAAGTCGTGGTGCTGCCGGGACGGCCAGAACGGCTCAAGGTCGATGCGACCCGACGCGTCGTGCTGAAGACTGGCCATGACCTCATTGAAGCAGATATGGGGCCGTAGCAGCAGTGCCCTCTCAAGGGTCGATACGTGGAGAGGGATCCATTGGCGATTTCATGGGCTGTTCATGGGATTAACAGCCCGTTCACGAAGGCCCACCGTCCGGCGCCCACCTCGCGCCGTCCGCAGCCCACCTCGCACCGCCCGCCACCCGCCCTCCGTCAGCTCAGCCGCTTGCGCCAGTCGAGATCCGCGACATCGATCGCCGACTCCGGCGAACCGTCCCACGTCACCGACAGCCCCGCGTCCGCCAGGGCCGCCGTGACCTCCCTGCCGACAGCCGCCGTGGTCTCCTCCGAGCCGTCGAACCCTCCGTAGTAGAGCGAGAGCCCGCCCCCGGCCGCCGCCGTCTCGGTGCACTGCGTGTGGAAGAAGACGAAGCCGCGCACCTCCCGGGTGTCACCCTCCTCGCGCTCGGCGCCGATCTCGGCCAGCCCGCAGCCGCGGCAGCAGGTGAAGTTCTCCCGGGCCACGATGCCCCGCTCGTCCAGCCCGGCGAACACCGCCGTGATCCGCTCGGGATCGGTCTCGCCCTCCCACCCGGCCTGTTCCTCGACGCGCTCCAGCCACAGCCGGTCCACCGTCCGCTGCGCCTGCGCGGGGGAGACGGGCCGCTCGCCGTCCCCGTCGACCAGCCACTCCTCGGCGTCCTCGGCGAGCTGCGCCCGTCCGTCGTAGCCGCGCCTGATCAGCCCCCGTACGTACTCCTCGACCTCGCGCCGGATCTTGTCGTCGAGATCGGGCACCGGCTCGACGGGCGGCAGGTCCACCCGCTTCCAGACCACACCCGCGTCCCAGCCGTCCTCCTGGCGGGCCCACGCCACCATCACCCGGGTCACCGACTCGGCGTCCGGCAGCTCCGTGCCGAACATGGCGTCGGCCGAGCCGTCCCGGTGCTCCAGGTTGTAGCTCTCGGCGCTGTCCCGCGCCACCTGGATGAACACATACGGCCGGTCGGGGATCCGGTCCACGGTCACGAACTGATCGTCGACACCCCCTATCCGCGCGATCAGCTCACCGAGCCGGTCCGCCGAGATCCGCTCGTATTCCCGCCAGTTCTCTGTCTTCACCCTGATGGCCAGCATGGGCAGCACTCTGGCACAGGCCACTGACAACGTGTCGTCCCCCGTGGACCCCGTGGCCCGCGCGTCTCCCGCGCGCCGCGCACATGCCGAAGCCGGCCGGGGCATGGGGGCGCGAACAGCGAAATTGTTGCTTCAGAGGCAGGTCCCGGAAGCCGCACCGGAGGCCCGCGGCCGGCCCGTGAAACGCGGCACCGGGGGTCCCGTACGGCTCCACCCGATTCCCGGCGGCTCTGGGCCGGGGCGGGGTGCGGACGGCACACTGATCCACATGAGCCAGCTACGCATCGCACTCCTCGGCACCGGCCCCTGGGCCGAGCGCACCCACGCCCCCGCCATCGCGGCCCACCCGGACGTCGTGTTCAGCGGCGTCTGGGGGAGGCGGCCCGAGGCCGCCGGCGCGCTCGCCGCCGCCCACGACACCACGGCGTACGCGGGCGGCGGTGAGGGTGGTCCCGGTGTGGGCGGTCTGGACGGGCTCGACGCGCTGCTGGCCGTGAGCGACGCGGTCGCCTTCGCCCTGCCGCCCGACATCCAGGCGCCCCTCGCCGCCCGCGCGGCGGCGGCCGGCTGTCACCTCCTCATGGACAAGCCGGTCGCGACGACCGTGCCGGGCGCGCGCGCCGTGGCGGACGCCGCCGAGCGGGCCGGTGTCGCCTCGCTGGTCTTCTGCACGCTGCGCTTCGCCGCCGGGACCGCCGAGTGGGTCGAGGAACAGGCGGCGGTGGGCGGCTGGTTCACGGCCCGCGCCCACTGGCTCGGCGCGCTGTACGGGGTGGGCAGTGAAGCCGGGCCGTACGCGGACTCGCCCTGGCGCCGCGAGAAGGGCGGCCTGTGGGACGTGGGCCCGCACGCGCTCTCCGCGCTGCTGCCGGTGCTGGGCGACGTGAACGCCGTGACGGCCGTACGGTCGGAGCCCGACCTCACGCATCTGGTGCTCACGCACACGTCGGGCGTGACGAGTTCGGCGGTGCTGAGCCTGAGCGCGCCCGAGAAGGGCGCGGGGGCGGGGCTCGAACTGCGGGGCGAGCACGGGACGGCGGTGCTTCCCGAGCAGTGGGGCGACCCGGCGGACACCTTCGGCGCCGCGATCGACGCGCTGCTCACGGCGGTGCGCACAGGCCGGCCGCACGCCTGCGACGTGCGGTTCGGCCTGCGGCTGACGGAGATCCTCGCGGAGGCCGAGGGGCAGCTCGCCCGCCCCTGACCGGCACTCTCCCCGGTTCAGCCCACGCGCTCGATCCGGGCGTTGCGGATCAGGAACTTGCCCGGTTCACGGACCTGTTCGAACGCCGCGTCGTTGAGCAGCGCGCAGCTGCCCGACGGCGCGGTGACCCGCACGGTGGTCGACTTGTCGTTGTCGAGGTTGGTCACCTTGAGCGTGGTGCCGACGGGGAACTCGTTGCTCGACGCCGCCGGGGCGCCGGCCTCGCCGGACAGGGTGACGGTCGATCCGGCACAGACGACCTCGCCGACCTGACCCGCGCCCGTGCCTTCACCCGCGCCGTTGTCCGCGCCCGCGCCTTCACCCGCGCCGGTGTCCTCACCCGCGCCCGCGTCCCCGGCAGGTGGCGCCGCCTCGGCCGGAGGCGCCGCGCCGGGGTCACTCGCACCCACCTCGCACCCGGAAGCCGCCTGCTTCCGCTTGATCTCCTCGATCACGTCCTGCCGGTTCTTGATCCGCGCGTCGGACAGGGCGTCCGGAGCGGCCCGCTGGCCGTCGATGAAACGCTGGTTGTTGCCGAGGGCGGTGTTCAGCCCGTCGCACTCCACCGAGGCCTGACTGGTGCCGGTCATGGCCACCGCCGTACCGCCCACCAGCGCCACCGCGCCGACGAGCAGGGCGATCTTCTTCTTCCGGGTGAAGGACTTCTTCCGCGACACGTGGGGCTCCTGTTCCCGGCCGCGGAGTGCGGCCGGCTGGGTTCCGTGTGCCGTTACGTACGAGTGG
Source organism: Streptomyces panacea (assembly GCF_040560175.1). Classification (NCBI taxonomy): domain Bacteria; kingdom Bacillati; phylum Actinomycetota; class Actinomycetes; order Kitasatosporales; family Streptomycetaceae; genus Streptomyces; species Streptomyces panacea. Next base: position 3,153 of record NZ_JARJHW010000147.1, on the reverse strand, counting down.
GGAGCCCGTTCCGCTCAAGCGCCCCGCCATCAACTTGCCCAACGCCGGGGGCAGTTCCGGCGTCGGCCGGTGATGACGGGGCGCGGGCCGGGCGGGGCCGGCGTCTCCCCGCTACGTCAGCCCGCCGTCCTCAACGGCCCGAAGAACGCGCGCAGTTCGCCCGCCAACTGCTCCGGCTCCTCGTGCGCCATGAAGTGCCCGCCGCGCCCCGGCGTGCTCCAGTGCCGCAGATCGGCGCAGAGCCGTTCGGCGAGGCTGCGGGGCAGCCCCGCCATCGCCGGTTCATGGCTCAGGGTCACGGCCGCCGGCACCTGGATCGTCGGCACCGGCTGGTTGAGCGGGTAGTCGTAGTACTGCCGGAAGGACGATCCGATGCTGCCGGTCACCCAGTACAGCGTGGCGACCGTCAGCAGCGTGTCCCGGTCCCAGCGGCTCTCCAGATCGCCCGCGCAGTCGCTCCAGTCCCGGTACTTGTCGATGATCCAGGCGAGGAGCCCGGCGGGGGAGTCCATGAGTGCCGCGGCGATGGTGTCGGGCCGGGACCACATGATCTCGCTGTAGCCCTGGTCACGGACGTCGTAGGTGCTGAGGACGTCGAGGTACGCCTGTTCCTCGGGTGTCGCCGGCCGGTTCTCGAAGTCGGACGTGTTCACGGCGGAGGTGAGGTGGATCCCGGCGACGTGGCCGGGGTACAGGGCGCCGAGCCACTGCGTGACCCCGCCCCCGATGTCCCCGCCGAAGGCGCCGTACCTCTCGTACCCGAGGGTCCCGGTCATCAGCTCGTGCCAGATCTCCGCGACACGCCTGCGTGTGAACGGCCCGTCGGGCAGCGCCGAGTAGAGGAAACCGGGCAGTGACGGCACGACCACGTCGAAGGCGTCGGCCGGGTCACCGCCGTACGCGGCCGGATCGGCCAGCCGCTCGGCCGCCTTCAGCATCTCCACGAAGCTGCTCGGCCAGCCGTGGGTCATGATCAGGGGCAACGGCGCGGGCGCGCCCTCGGCCCGCCTGCCCCGCAGACGGACGAAGTGCACCGGCCGGCCGGCGACTTCGGCGATGTGGTGCGGATAGGCGTTGAGGGCGGTCTCGGCCTTCCGCCAGTCGAACCCGTCCGCCCAGTGGGCGACCAGATCGCGCAGGTAACCGGGGTCCGTTCCCGCCGCCCAGAAGGTGCTGTCGGACGCCGCGGTGAAGAGGGTGCGGTTCAGTCGGTCACGCAGGTCGTGGAGTACGTCGTCGGATACGGAGATCCGGAACTGCTCGGCTGTCATGTCTTCCTTCGCTCAGAGAATCTGTCCGTGTACGGACGGCTCCCGGCGCGTAGGTCAGACGGACGCGACGGCCAGGAGGGCCCGGAAATTTCGGGTGCTGCGCATCGGGCTCACCTCCTCGCGTGACGTGGTTCGCCGAAGGTTACAGGAGTCACCCGGTGCGTGCCTCCGAATATCGGGGCGACCACTGCCACACCTCCCTCAAACACCGTCTGGCCAGGGGCGATTGTCAGTGGGGGGCGGTAGAATTACAACTGTTCGTGAGGGTTCCACCACCGTGCCGGGAGGTCGCCGATGGCCGTTGCCACAATCACGACGAAGCTCTTCGACATCACACAGCCAGCAGCCAGGTCCGTGCAGCGCAAACCACTGCCCGCGGGACGGCCCCGTGAGTGGTACGAGACCCACAACCGCCGCCTCAAGGCCATGCGCCTCGCCATCGCCCTGCTCGACTCGGGGGTGTATCAGCCGGCGAGCGCCAACAACCGGAAGATACGGGCGACGGCGTCGCTGATGGGCATCCATCCGCCGTCGGACACGACGTGCCGCATGGTGCGCGCCCTGATCCGCTACGGGCGCTGAGGGGCCGCGGCGGACGACCTAGCGAAGCCCCTGTACGGGACCGGTGGAGGCGCCGGGTCCGTCCAGGGGCTTTCGTCGCGCACCGGGAGCGATCGGCGGGGGCGCGTGCCCGGCCGCCCGCCGCTTCCGGCATGCTGAGGCCGGTGAGATCTCCCGGAGCCGGGCACATACACCTACGGCGGTCGACAGCGACCACAAGCGGGCGGCGGGCCCGGTGAACGCCGTCCTCCTCGGCTTCCTGCCCATCTGGGTGATCACCGGCCTCGGTTGGGTGGCCGCGCGTCACGACATCCTCGGCGGCCAGGCCCAGCACGTCCTCGGGCGCTTCGCCTTCACCTTCGCCATGCCGGCCCTGCTGTTCCTGGCGATGGCCGGCTCCGACGTGACCGCCCTGCTGAACGTCGGCGTCCTCGCCTTCGCCCTCAGCCTGGTCGTCGTCTTCGCCGCCGGGCTCCTGATCAGCCGCTGGGTGTTCCGCCGCGGCCAGGCCGAACAGGCCATCGGCGCGATGGCGGCGGGCTACGTCAACTCCGCCAACCTCGGCATCCCGGTGGCCGTACACGTCCTGGGCGACACCTCCTTCGTCATCACCGTGGCCCTCTTCCAGATGCTCTTCGTCGCGCCGGTGGTGCTCGTGCTCCTCGATCTGGACGTACGGCGCGAGACGCGCGGGCGCGCCGCCCGGATGCTCCAACTGCCCTTCCGCAACCCGATCATCGCGGCCTCCCTCGCCGGAGTGGCCGTATCCGCGCTCGGCTGGGACCTGCCGACAGAGGCCACCGCGCCGCTCCAACTGCTCGGCGACGCCGCCGTCCCGGCAGCCCTCTTCGCACTCGGCATGTCCCTCAACACCCGCGTGCGAACGGATTCCTCCGCACGTACCGAACGCGCTCTGCTGGTCACCCTCAAGATCGTGGCCCAGCCGCTGCTCGCCTACGCCGTCGGCCACTTGCTGTTCGGGCTGAGCGGCGACACCCTCTTCGCCGTCGTGGTCTGCGCGGGACTGCCGACCGCGCAGAACGCCTTCATCTTCGCCGCCGAATACCGCCTGGACACCGACCTCGCCAGGGACACCGTCATCCTGTCGACGCTCTGCTCCATGCTGTCCCTGTCGCTGATCACCTGGCTTCTCGTCTGAGCAGCCATCTCACCTCGCCCTCGTGCCACTCGTCGGTGGGCTCCAGGCCCGCGGCGCGCGCGACGGCCTCCGACGCCGCGTGGTCGGGGTGGACATGGGCCACGATGTCGCGCACCGCCGTGCGCTCCGCGAGCCGGCCGACCAGCCCCCGCGCCCCCTCGG
>NZ_JARJHW010000146.1:0-18543 GCF_040560175.1 Streptomyces panacea | reverse complement strand
AGTCGGGCAGGCGGAGTTCCAGGTCCGCGCGCGGCTCGACGCCGTCCTGCTCCACGACGGCGAGCAGTTCGGAGACCGTACCCCGCCCGGTCAGCAGCGCCTCGGGCTCCACGTCGTGCCAGGGCACCAGCACGAAGGCCCGCTGGTGGGCGCGCGGGTGCGGCAGGGTGAGCACCGGGTCGTCCGAGACGACGTCCGCGTACGCCACGATGTCGACGTCGATCGTGCGCGGCCCCCAACGCTCCACGCGGACGCGGTCGAAGGCCTCCTCGACGGCCTGGGCGCGCTCCAGCAGGGACGAGGGCGGCAGCGTGGTCTTCACCACGACGACGGCGTTGAAGTACGAGGGCTGGGAGCCCGGTTCGACGCCCCAGGGCGCCGTCTCGTACACCGGCGACACCGCCTTGACCCGCAGGCCCGGGGTGTCCTCCAGCGCGTCGATGGCGCCCTGGAGGGTCTCCAGCCGGTTGCCGAGGTTGGACCCGAGGCTGATCACGGCGCGCTTCGGGTTGGACAGGGTGATGTCCGCCGCGTCGACCTGCGCCACCACCGAGGCCGGCACCGGCTGGACGGTCGGGTCGCTCTGGGGATTCATACTCGGCTCCGGGTGATGGTGATGGTCACATCGTCGAAGGGCACCGTGATCGGGGCGTCCGGCTTGTGCAGCGTCACCTCGACCTCGTCGACGCCGTCGTGCTTCAGGCACTGGTTCGCGATGCGCTCGGCGAGCGTCTCGATCAGGTCGACCGGCTCGCCCCGCACGACGGCCACGACCTCCTCGGCCACGACTCCGTAATGGACGGTTCTCGTCAGGTCGTCACCGGCCGCGGCGGGGCGGGTGTCGAGGCTCAGCACCAGATCCACGATGAAGGTCTGCCCCTCCTCGCGCTCCCGGGGGAAGACGCCATGGTGCCCACGGGCCTTGAGGCCGCGCAGCGCGAGACGGTCCACGCGAATCACTCCTGCTGTCGTTGGTCAAGTGGGGCACTATGCCGTATGCGGACGGCCGATGTCCCCGGTCGAATCTACTCGCGGGCACCGACACGGCCTGCCCGTGGGGCCTCGGGCGCCGCGGACAGCGTCCGCGACGGGCTCCGTGCGACCGGGAACCGCAGGTAGTTCCGGCAGCACGGGACCGGCCCTCGTAAGGCCCTCTACCCACTCAGGCGGGAGTTTCGTCGTCCTGCTCGTCGTCGGTTTCGGCCAGAACGGGCGAGCCGTGGTGGGACCAGACCCGCCAGCCGTCGTCGGTGCGGCGGAACACGTTCGTCGCGACGACCAGCTGGCCCACGAGCGGGCCGAGCGCGCCGCTCTCCTCGGCCGGTCCGCCGCTGAGGATGTTCTCGGTGCAGGTCACGAGAGCGGTGTCGCCCGCGACGGACACCGCGACATCCGTGAGGAAGAACTGGATGTACTCGGTGTTGGCCATGATCAGCGCGTACGAGCGCAGTACCTCGCCGCGCCCCGAGAGCACCGGCCAGCCCGGATGGACGCAGCTGACGCCGGGGTCGTCGCCGTCCAGCCAGAGCGCGGACAGCCCGTCGAGGTCACCACGCTCCATCGCTTCGTAGAAGGCCGTGTTGAGCGCGGCGACCTGCTCCTTGTCGGTGCCGCTCGGCAGGCTCCTCACCGGGCTCCTTCGACGGCGCGCGCGACGCGGACGGCGTCGGCGGTCGCGCGTACCTCGTGCACCCGCACCGCCCACGCGCCCTCGTGCGCGGCGATCGCCGATACGGCGGCGGAGGCGGCGTCTCTCTCTCGCGCGGGCGGCGGTCCGCCCTCACCGGCCAGTACATGGCCGAGGAACCGCTTGCGGGACGCGGCGACCAGCAGGGGCCCGCCCAGCACCCGCAGGTCCGCCAGGTGGGCCAGCAGAGCGAGATCGTGCTCGGCGGTCTTGGCGAAGCCGAGGCCGGGGTCGATCACCAGGCGCTCGGGGGCGATGCCGCCCGCGACGACCGCCTCCACGCGCTCGCGCAGTTCGGCCACCACCTCGGCGACGACGTCCGTGTAGAGGGCGCGGTTGTTCATGTCCTGGCTGAAACCGCGCCAGTGCATGACGACGAAGGGCACGCCCGCGGCGGCGACGACGGGCACCATGGCCCGGTCCGCGAGGCCGCCGCTGACGTCGTTGACCAGGACGGCGCCGGCGGCCACCGCCCGCTCGGCGACGGATGCCCGCATCGTGTCCACGGACACCGCGACGCCCTCGGAGGCCAGGCCCCGCACGACGGGCACGACGCGCCGCAGTTCCTCGTCCTCGTCGACCCGTGAGGCGCCGGGGCGCGTCGACTCACCGCCGACGTCCACCAGGTCCGCGCCCTCGTTGACCAGATCGAGACCGCGCTTGACGGCGGCGGTGGTGTCGAACCAGCGGCCGCCGTCGGAGAAGGAATCGGGCGTCACGTTGACGACCCCCATGACCGCGCAGCGGTCCCACTCCGGCAGGCCGTCGACCGTGCCCCTTCCGCCCTGCGCGCGCAACGTACTCATACGTCCCACCCTAGGCCCGTACGTGCCCCGGTACGCCCCGCGCCGGGCGGGCGGCCGTCCCTACCGGTGGACGCGGGCAGGTCGTGGTCAGGACGCGGCGATCTGGGCGACGGTCTCCAGCTCCACCTCGGTACGGGGGATGGCGTGCGCGTCCGCGTCGATCGAGCGGCGCAGCGCCTCGTGCAGCCGGGCCGGGGTCAGCACGCCGAGGAAGCGCCCCGTCTCCTCCTTGTCGATGACGGCGATCCAGCCGGCGTCGTGCTGGAGCATCGTGGAGAACGCCTGTTTGAGAGAGGCGCCGACGGGCAGCCAGGCCTCCATACGGCGGGCGTGCTCCCGTACGGTGCCCGAGGAGCCGGTCTGCTCGGTGGAGATCCAGCCGTGCAGATTGTCCTGGGCGTCCAGGACGACCGCCCAGCGCGCGCCCTCCTTGGAAAGCTTCGCGGCGGCGGCCCGCAGCGGGTCGTCGAGATGCAGGACGGGCGGCTGCTCCAGGTCGCCCTCCTCGATCGGCGTGACCGAGAGCCGCTTGAGGCCGCGGTCCGCGCCGACGAAGTCGGCGACGTACGGCGTGGCGGGCGCGCCCAGCACGGCGGCGGGGGCGTCGAACTGCTCGATCCTGCCCTGGCCGTAGACAGCGATCCGGTCACCGAGCCGGACCGCCTCCTCGATGTCGTGGGTGACGAAGAGCACGGTCTTGTTGACGGCGGCCTGGAGCTTCAGGAACTCGTTCTGGAGGTGTTCGCGTACGACGGGGTCGACCGCGCCGAAGGGCTCGTCCATCAGCAGGACGGGCGGGTCGGCGGCCAGTGCCCGTGCCACGCCGACGCGTTGGCGCTGTCCGCCGGAGAGCTGCTCGGGGTAGCGGTCGCCGTAGACGGACGGGTCGAGGCCGACCAGGTCGAGGAGTTCGGCGGCGCGCGCACGGGCCTTCCCGCGCTGCCAGCCCAGGAGATGGGGGACGGTCGCCGTGTTCTCCAGGATCGTCTTGTGCGGGAACAGGCCGACCTGCTGGATCACATAGCCGATCCGGCGCCGGAGCTGGACGGGGTCGATGGTCGATATGTCGTCCCCGTCCACGAATATCCGGCCTTCGGTCGGTTCTATCAACCGGTTGACCATCTTCATGGTGGTGGTCTTGCCGCAGCCCGACGGTCCGACGAGCGTGACCAGCTCGCCCGCTCCGACCTCCAGGCTGAGGTCGTCGACGGCCGTGGTGCCGTCCGGGTACCGCTTGGTGACGTGCTCGAATCGGATCATGATTTCCCCATTGTGACGGGTCTTGTGTGAAGGCAATGTTGCTGGAATGTGGCGGCCTTCCGCGATTGTCAGTGGTCGGGGATAAGGTCGCCCAGACAAAGACACCAGACATACGTTCGGGGAGATAGGGGAGGCGGGGGTGGATGAGCACTCAAAGCTGTCTGGCGGCGAACGAATGGATCTGTGGAGAGTATCTCCGCTCCCGTAGTCAGGAGTTGATCGATGCGACCGTCCAGCACATCTGGATCACAGTCGTCTCGGTCCTCATCGGGCTGCTCGTGGCCTTTCCGCTCGCACTGCTCGCCCGCGGCAAACCGGCTTTCGCCGGCCCCGTGCTCGGACTGACGACCCTGCTCTACACGATCCCGTCGCTGGCGCTGTTCTCGCTGCTCCTGCCCTTCTTCGGGCTGTCGTCCGCGCTGGTGGTCACCGGCCTGGTGCTGTACTCACTGACGATCCTCGTGAGGAACATCATCGCGGGCCTCGAATCCGTCCCCGCGGAAGCCAAGGAGGCGGCCCGCGGGATGGGGTACGGCTCCGGGCGGCTGCTCTGGGAGGTCGAGCTGCCGCTGGCGCTGCCCGCGCTGATGGCCGGTATCCGGATCGCGACGGTCTCGACGATCGCGCTGACGACCGTCGGCTCGATCGTGGGGCGCGGCGGGCTCGGCAATCTCATCGAGGACGCGCTGCCGAGCCTGTTCAAGGCACAGGTGCTCGCCGCCTCCGTGTTGTGCGTGCTGCTGGCGATCACCGCCGACCTGCTGCTCCTCGGAGTCCAGCGGCTGCTCACGCCCTGGACACGCGTACGTACGGGCAAGGGCCCCGCGTCACGCCCGGCGCGCGCGGGCCGTGCCGCCGACCCGGTGAAGGTGGGGGGCTGACCCATGGGAGTTCTTGGCGACGCGTGGACCTGGCTGATGACCGGCTCCAACTGGTCCGGCGAGAGCGGTGCGCTGAACAGGCTCGGCGAGCATGTGTACGTCAGCGGGATCGCGCTCGCGCTCGCCTGCGCGATAGCCCTGCCGACGGCCTTCTACCTCGGGCACATCGGCAAGGGCGGCGCTCTCGCCGTCAACATCTCCAACGTGGGGCGGGCGATCCCGGTCTTCGCCGTGCTCGCCCTGTTCATGCTCTCCCCGCTGCGCAACGCCGGTTATGTGCCGACGATCGTCGCCCTGGTGCTCTTCGCCGTGCCGCCGCTGCTGACCAACGCCTATGTGGGCATGCGTGAGGTGGACCGCGCGGTGCTCGAAGCCGCGAGGGGCATGGGGATGTCCGGACGCCAGCTCTTCCTGCGGGTCGAGCTGCCTCTCGCGTACCCGATGGTGATGACCGGCCTCCGGTCGGCGTCCGTACAGGTGGTCGCCACGGCCACGATCGCGGCGATGGTGGGGCAGGGCGGCCTCGGCCGGATCATCACCGCCGGGTTCAACACCTACGACACCCCCCAGGTGGTCGCCGGCGCGCTCCTGGTGGCGCTGCTCGCTCTGCTCGTCGAGGGAGTGCTCGTGGCGCTGGACCGGGTGCTCGACCCGTCCCCGTCCGCCACCGCGGTCCGGGCACCGGTGCCCGGTGCGGGGGAGGGCGCCGCGGGCGGCGCCCTCGGTACCGACGACTCGCTCCGGCGGGACCGGGTGACGAAAACCGTGTGACATGACGACCGGGTGACACAAGCGTGTGACACGAACAACCGTGTGACGACCGACTTCTCGGCCTCCTCTCTCAGGCAGGCCTCTCTACGGATGGTGAACTTTCATGAGCAAGACCTCGCGCATGGCGGGTGCGGTACTTGGCGTTGTCGCGCTGACCGGGTCCCTCGCCGCGTGCGGCGGCGACAGCCTGGAATCGGACGGTGGCTCGGACAAGGGCTCGGGCTCCGAAAAGAAGGGCTCCCTCGTCGTCGGCGCCGCGGCTTTCACCGAGTCCAAGGTGCTCGCCGAGCTCTACGCGCAGATCCTCGGTGACGGCGGGTACGACGCCTCCGTCACCACGGTGAAGAACCGCGAGCTGTACGAGCCGTCCCTGGAGAAGGGTGAGATCGACGTCGTCCCCGAATACGCGGCGACGCTCACCGAATTCCTCAACGCCAAGGTGAACGGCGCGGACGAGGCCGTGAAGAAGCCGCTCGCCTCCAGCGACGCGGACGCCACGGTCGCCGCCCTCCAGAAGCTGGCCGAGCCGCGCGGGCTGAAGGTGCTCCCCGCCGGCAAGGCGGTCGACCAGAACGCCTTCGCCGTGACCAAGGAGTACGCCGAGAAGAACAAGCTCAAGACGCTCTCGGATCTGGGCGCCTCGAAGCTCAAGGTGAAGATCGCCGCGGGTGACGAGTGCGAGGTACGGCCGTTCTGCGCGCCCGGTCTCAAAGAGACGTACGGGATCGACGTCACCGGTATCGACCCGCAGGGTGTCGGCACTCCGCAGGCCAAGCAGGCGGTGAAGGACGGCAAGGACCAGCTGGTCCTCAGCACCACCACCGACGGCACGCTCGACAGCTTCGGTCTGGTGGTCCTGGAGGACGACAAGAAGCTGCAGAACGCGGACAACGTACTTCCCGTGGTCAATGCCAAGGACGCCGGTTCCCAGGAGATAGCGGACCTTCTCGGCAAGCTCACCGACACCCTCACGACAGAGGATCTCGCGAAGCTCAACCTGAAGGTCGACGCGGAGCGCGCGAAGCCCGCCGATGTCGCCAAGGAGTATCTGGAGTCCAAAGACCTGATCGGCAAGTAGGCAGGAAGCGGGAGGAAGTCCGGCGGGAAGTAGAGGGACGGGAGTGGAGTCGGCAACGGACGGGGAAAGATTGTCCGGCCGACCCCCATTCCGCGCCCACGCGCGGTAAATTTCGGGCCATGCCACGTGGACGCCACCGCCATTCCCCGCCCCTCCACAGGATTCTGCCGCCGTCGGCCGTAGCCGGGGCCGCGGCTCTGTGCGCCGCGAGTGCCTGGCTCCTCGCGGAGCCCGTGGCGCTTCGCGGCCTGGTGGTCGTCACCGCCGCCACGGCCGCCACCGGTGCCTATCTGATGCGCAGTTGGGACCGGGCCGCGGGCCGGCGCGTCGCCGAGCTGTTGCGGGCGGAGGCGAGCGAGGAGTGGAAGACCGAGGAACGAATAGCCGAACTCGAAGCCGATGCCGACGAGTCGCGTGAGATTCGCACCCGGCTCGACAGCAAGCTGCGCGCCAAGCGGGTGGAACTCGCGAAGCTGCGCGGTGAGCACGCCGCTCTCCTGCGGCGGTACGCCACGGCGGAGACCGCCCGCGCCAGCGCGCTGGAGGGCACCCGGCAGCTCGCCATCGAAGCGTCCCGCGAGCCCAAGGCGCTGCTCCCCGCGGGCAGTACGTCCAGCACGTCGGTCTACCACCGTGCGGCGCGGGCCCTGGAGGACCTGACGCGCAACGGGGCCCTTCAGCACACGAAGCGGATCCTCGAAGACGCCCGCCGGCGTGAACTCGCCGAGCGCGCGGCCCGCGAGGCCGCGGCGGACGAGGAGCGGGCGAGGCGGGCCGCGAAGGCCGAGGAGAAGGCCCGAGCCGAGAAGGCCGAGCAGGAGAAGGCGGACAGGAAGCGTCGCGCGGCGGCGGAAGCGGCGGCAGCCGCCGAGCACACGCGCCCGTCGTCCGCGCTTCCGTTGAAGGCCCGGCCGATGTCGTCCCTGCCCGCGACCCGCCCCCATCCGGGCGCGTCGGCGATCGTCCCGTACAACCGACGGCACCGGCTGCAGCGGGGTCCCGAGGGAGGTTTCGACTTCTTCGGTACGCAGAAGGACGGTTCCGCGGTGGACGGTCCGACCACGGGCGACGCGACGGAGGACGGCTCGGCCGACCCGGCGGCCGTGGACACCGGGGCCGGCCGGCCCGAGCCGGCGCAGCTGGAGCGGGCGCAGCGCGAGGACCTCGCCGATGTGGCCGGCGAGGAGGCCCTGGCCGTACAGCACAGGACCGAGGACCGGGCGGTGGGCCAGGTCATCGACCTGACCGAGCACGACGAGAGCGAGCCGCTGCCGCGGGGGCAACTGCGCAGCGCGATCGGTTCTTGAGGGCTGTTCTGCCGGGCCGGAAAAACGGTCGAGGCGCTACTTGTCGATGTCGCCGACGACGAAGAAGAGTGATCCGAGGATCGCCACCATGTCGGCGACCAGGGTGCCCGGCAGCAACTCCGTGAGGGCCTGGATGTTGTTGAAGGACGCCGAGCGCAGCTTCAGCCGGTACGGGGTCTTCTCGCCCTTCGACACCAGGTAGTAGCCGTTGATGCCCAGCGGATTCTCGGTCCAGGCGTACGTGTGTCCCTCGGGCGCCTTGAGGACCTTGGGCAGCCGCTGGTTGATCGGACCGGGCTCCAGATCGGTGATCCGGTCCAGGCACGCGTCCGCGAGATCAAGCGAGTTGTGGGTCTGGCCCAGCAGGCACTCGAAGCGGGCCAGACAGTCGCCGCCCTCGCGGGTGACGACCTTCAGCGTGTCCTGGAGTTCGCCGTACGCGAGATACGGCTCGTCGCGGCGCAGGTCGAAGTCGACGCCCGAGGCCCGCGCGATCGGCCCCGAAACCCCGTACGCGTGGACGGCGTTCGCCGAGAGGACCCCCACGCCCCGGGTGCGGCCCCGGAAGATCTCGTTGCCGAGGACCAGCCTGTCGTACACGTCCATCCGCGAACGGACCTCGGACACCGCGTGCCTGGCGCGGCCGAGCCAGCCCGCGGGCAGGTCCTCCTTGAGACCGCCGACGCGGTTGAACATGAAGTGCATCCGGCCGCCGGAGACCTCCTCCATGACGGCCTGAAGCTCCTCGCGCTCCCGGAAGGCGTGGAACACCGGGGTGATCCCGCCCAGTTCGAGGGGGTAGGAGCCGAGGAACATCAGATGGTTGAGCATCCGGTTCAGCTCGGCGAGCAGCGTCCGGGTCCAGACGGCGCGCTGCGGCACCTCCATACCGAGCATGCGCTCGACGGCCATCACCACACCCAGCTCGTTGGAGAACGCCGACAGCCAGTCGTGGCGGTTGGCGAGCATGATGATCTGGCGGTAGTCGCGCGCCTCGAACAGCTTCTCGGCGCCGCGGTGCATGTAGCCGATGACCGGCTCGGCGTGCCGGATCACCTCGCCGTCGAGCACCAGGCGCAGTCGGAGCACACCGTGCGTGGAGGGGTGCTGGGGCCCGATGTTGAGCACCATGTCCGTGCTCTCGGCCGCGCCGCCGATGCCGACCGTCGTGCGGGTGGTCTCCGTCATGCGGCCCAGTCTCTCAGAGCCGTACCGACGGGCCGCAGCAGCCAGCCGAAGTCGCCGAGGCCGCCGCGGGCGGTCAGTTCGGCGGCCTGGCCGGCGGTGGCGAGCGCGCGTACGTAGGAGGCGGGGTCGGTCGTGGCGAGGGAGAGCGGCGGGCGCTCACCGCTTACACCGAGGCGGTGCAGGGCCTCGCGCTGGCTCAGTACGAAGGCCGCGCCGCCACTCGCGCTCTCCAGGGCGTCGACCGCCGCGCACGCGTCCAGCGCCACATGGGCGGTGATGTCGCAGCCGCCGTCCGGCACGGGCCGTACCTCGCGCCCGTCCCGGAATCCGGTCAGCGTCCCGAACAGCGGCCGGTCGCCCCGTACATGCGCGTAGTCGACGGCCACCGCCAGCCCCCGGTCCAGCGTCGCCACGGCGGCGGCCCACGCCTCGTCACGGGTACGGCCGATCTCCGCACGGGCGCCCGGCTCCGTCATCGGCCACCAGCGCGCCAGCCAAGCGGCGTCCGGGCCGTCGACCGGGGCGCCGGGCCGCTCCGTACCGTCGGGGCCGACCAGGACGTACCGCACCGTCCCGTCGGGGCCGGTCTCGGCGACGTCCACCGGCACGTTGTCCAGCCACTCGTTGGCGAACAGCAGCCCCCGGACACCGGCGGGGGGCCTGTCGGTCCACTCGACGCGCGGATCGAGTCCCGGCGGGCGCGCGGCGCGTTCGACGGCGTACGGCTGTACGGCCAGCCCCTCCGGTACGGCGGCCAGGACCCCCGTCAGCAGCTCCCCGCGCCCCGCCCCGACGTCGACCAGCGCGATCTCGTCGGTGTCCAGCGCCTCGGCGGTCGCCACCAGCAGCCGCGCGACGGCCGACGCGAAGAGCGGGGAGGCGTGGACGGAGGTGCGGAAGTGCCCCGCGGGCCCCTCAGGGCGCCGGTAGAAGCCCTCGGGGCCGTACAGCGCGCTCTCCATGGCCGCGGCCCAGCCACGCGCCTCCACGGCGCACGGAGCCCCGTGGGCCTCCTCGCACTTACACGTCTCATCCGTCACAGGGCCAAGTCTCCACCTTGGGGAGTACGTCCCGGCCGACCGGATCGGCCCTCCGGTTGACCCTTCTACCTCTGCGGCTTCCCTACGCTGGGCTACGTGCAGCGCCTCTATGACTTTCTCCGCAGACACCCGACGGGCGTCGACAGCTTCTGGGCTGTGGTCCTCGTCGGGTTTTCCCTGCTGTGGGTGGGGGTGGAGCAGGACGTCGGCAACCAGCAGCCCTTCGTCCCGGCGGTGCTCGTCCTGCTGCTGTCGCTGACCGTGGCGCTGCGGCGGCGGGCCCCGGACAAGATGCTGCTGCTCGTGGCCGGGCTGGGGGTGCTCCAGCTCCTGACGAACGTGCGGCCCAACCCGGGCGACTTCGCCATGCTGGCCCTCATCTACACGGTCTCCGCCCGGGGCGGCCCGCGCTGGGCCACACAGCTGGGGCTGATCGGCGGCCTGGCGGCGGCGCCGCTGGCGCAACTGCGCTGGCCCACGACCGAGGCCAGCCTCAGCGGGCAGGTCTTCCTCACCGTCGTGCTGGCCGTGCCCTTCGCGCTCGCCTGGGTGCTCGGCGACTCCATCCGTACCCGCCGCGCCTACTTCGCCCAGCTGGAGGAGCGCGCCACCCGGCTGGAGAAGGAGCGCGAGGCACAGGCCAAGGTGGCCGTCGCCGCCGAGCGCGCCCGGATCGCCCGCGAGCTGCACGACGTCGTCGCGCACAACGTGTCGGTGATGGTCGTGCAGGCCGACGGCGCCGCCTACGTCCTGGACGCCGCGCCCGAGCAGGCCAGACAGGCCTTGGAGACCATCTCGGGCACCGGACGGCAGGCGCTGGCGGAGATGCGCCGGCTGCTCGGTGTGCTGCGGACCGGGGACGTCAAGGAGAGCGGCGAGTACGTGCCGCAGCCCGACGTCCAGCAGATAGAGGACCTGGTCGAGCAGGTGCGGTCGGCGGGGCTCACCGTGGACTTCAAGGTCGAGGGCACTCCCCGGTCGCTGCCGAGCGGCGTGGAGCTCACCGCGTACCGGATCGTGCAGGAAGCCCTGACGAACAGCCGCAAGCACGGTGGACCCGATGTGGGAGCCAGCGTGCGTCTGGTCTACTTCGACGACGGGCTCGGACTCCTGGTGGAGGACGACGGGCGCGGCGCGGGCCACGAGCTGTACGTGGACGGCGGCGCGGACGGCCGGGGGCACGGTCTCATCGGGATGCGGGAGCGCGTCGGCATGGTCGGCGGCACGCTCGACGCGGGGCCGCGGCCGGGGGGCGGCTTCCGGATCAGCGCGCTGCTGCCGCTGAAGCCCGCGCATTGAGCCACGGACCGCGCCGCGCACCAAGCCACTCCACGCCACTTCACTTCACGCACGCACCGAACCGCCACCGACTGCCGGACCCAACGGACAAGGAACCCGCCGATGTCGATCCGAGTGATGCTCGTCGACGACCAGATGCTGCTGCGCACCGGTTTTCGCATGGTGCTGGCCGCACAGCCGGACATGGAGGTCGTCGCGGAGGCGGGCGACGGCGCGGAGGCGATCGAGAATCTGCGCGCCACGGCAGTGGACGTCGTCCTCATGGACGTGCGCATGCCACGGCTGGACGGCGTGGAGGCGACCCGGCGCATCTGCGCGGAGCCCGGCGCGCCCAAGGTGCTCATCCTGACGACGTTCGACCTCGACGAGTACGCCTTCTCGGGGCTCAAGGCGGGCGCCAGCGGCTTCATGCTCAAGGACGTGCCGCCGTCCGAGCTGCTGACCGCGATCCGCGCCGTGCACAGCGGTGACGCGGTCGTCGCGCCGTCCACGACGCGGCGGCTGCTCGACCGCTTCTCGGCGATGCTGCCGAGCGGCAAGGAGAACAAGGCGGCCAACGGCGCGCTGGAACGGCTGACGGGCCGCGAGCGCGAGGTGATGCTGCTGGTCGCCCAGGGCCTGTCGAACGGCGAGATCGCCGCCCGGCTGGTGCTCTCCGAGGCGACCGTGAAGACGCACGTCGGCCGCATCCTCACCAAGCTAGCTCTGCGCGACCGGGTGCAGGTCGTGGTGCTCGCCTACGAGTCGGGGCTGGTGCGCGCCGGGGGCGGAGCCGTCTGATCCTCCTGTGGCTCAACGGGCCCTTCGGCGGCGGGAAGGCGCAGACCGCGCACGAGATCGCCCGGCGGCTGCCGGGCAGCGTCGTCCGCGATCCCGGGCAGGTCGGGTTCAGGCTGCACCGCATGACGCCCGCCGGGCTCCGGGGAACTTCCAGGACCCGCCTGCCTGGCGCCAGGGGGTCCACGACGTACTCGACCTGGCACTGCGCGAGCACGACGGCACGGTGATCGTCCCCATGACTCTCGTGGACGACGGCTACTTGGAGATCGTCGGGCGGTTGCGCGAAGAGGGGCACGGCGTACGCCACTTCGCGCCGCTCGCCGCGCGCGAGACCGTCCTGAAGAGGCTCACCGAGCGCGGGCCGGGGGGCTCGGACTCAAGCGGGGGAGTTTCGCCGTCGCCGAGCTGGACCACTGTCTGGAGCGGTTGTCCCGGCCGGAGTTCGGCGAGCACATCCGTACCGACGGCGTGACGGTCCCTCAGGTCGCCGACATCGCCGACATCGCCGACGTCGTCACCGCGTCGGTGGGGCTGCGCCTCGCGGCGAACACCGACGGCGCGCTCCGCCACCGACCGCGACGCGTCTTGACCGGCGTCAAGCAACATCCGCCTCGACTGGGCCCGCCAGAGCCCCCTGAGCCCGCCGTGGCCGCGTTCTCGCGCGGCCCCGGGGCGTCACCGCAGCACGCCCTCCAGGAAGTCGCTGCCGAGCCGGGCCACGAGGGTCACGTCCAGCTGGTGCAGCACGTAGCGCCCCCGGCGGCGGGTCGTCAGCAGCCCCGCCTTGCGCATCACGGAGAGATGCCGGGACACCTCCGGTGCCGTGATCCCGTACGCGTCGGCCAGCTCGCCGGTCGTGTACGAGCCCCGCGCGAGACTCCGGCAAAGCCTCATCCGCATGGGGTGCGCGACCGCCTCCAGCCGCAGTTTGACCACCTCCACGGAGGGCGCGCCGCCCGACGGCTCCGGGCTGCCCACCGGGTACTGGACGACCGGCTGCCAGCCGGGCGCGTACAGCGCGATCAGATGCGGCCAGCCGAAGGCGGTCGGCAGGAAGGTCAGGCCGGATCCGGCGGCGCTCGTACGGCCCGAGGAGAGCTTGTCCACGACGACGGCGGTGACCGGTCCCGTCTCCTGGAGACTCACGGCGGACGAGACGGCGGCGACGGCCTCCGCGAGGCCCTTGTGCCGCAGCAGCTCGGTCTTGTGCCGGGCGTCGGCGGCCAGCTGGACCCGGACGCGCCGCCAGGTGTCGGCGAAGAACGCCTCGTCGCAGTCCTCCAGCAGCCGACGTATCCACGCCCGGACGGCGGGCGGGTCGGCCAGCATGCGCCGTATGAACGCGGACTGGCGCGGCCCGCGCGCCGCCGCCAGCTCCAGTACGCGCTCGCGCGTCCCGGCGTCCACGAGCGGGGACGGCGCGCCCGTGTCGTACTGACTGGCGCAGGAGATCTCCAGCGCCGCCGCCACGTACTGCTCGTCCGGCATCGTGTCGAGATCGTCCAGCTCCTCGGCCAGCGTCTCGCGGAGGCGGGCGGGCAGCAGGATGTCGGAGCGCGTCGAGCGCCACAGGAAATCCGCCTCGTGCAGCCGGTCGGCCAGCTCCGGCTTCAGACCCGCGGACGTGGCCGTGACCCAGCCGTGGAGCCGGGCGTGGTGGCCGGGCTCCGACAGCGCGTGCAGGGCCGCGCCCAGCTCGGCGAGCGGGGACGGTCCGAAGACGATCCGCTCGTGGGGCAGCCCGGTGATGTCGATGGTCACGCTCATGGACCCATGCTGCACGCCACCACTGACAGCGCGGCGGACGATTGACGGCCCCGGTCAATCGGCGGGCCCGTCGGCGAGATCGTCGACGCGCCCGTTCTCCGCCTCCACCCGCGCCATGAACTCCCGTACGGCCTGCCGGACATCGTCCGCCGTCCACTCCAGCCCGGCCGCCCCCACCGTCACCTCCGTGACCGCCACACCCGGCGGCCCCGCGCCCGAGTCGAACCAGCGGCGGAACAGCGTCACACCGGTCTCCTCCGCCTGGCGCACCGCCGCCTCGCTCAGCAGCCGCGCTCCGTACGGAAGCCACACCTGGAACTGGTGGGTATGAGGCCGCCGCGGATGCACCCGGAACCACGGCGCGAGCGGCCCGGCGGCCGACCCCGGCGCCGACTCCGCGAACCCCTCCGCCAGCGCCGCCGCGACCACCCGCGCGTGGTCGACGTACGACGGCAGCCGCGGCAGCTCCCGTTCCAGCCCCAGCAGAGCGGACAGCGCCGCCGGATACTGCTGGAAGACCTGCCCTCCGTACCGATGCCGCCACACCCGCGCCTCCTCGACCACCGCCGAAGGCCCCACGAGCATCGCCCCGGACATCCCGTCCAGGGACTTGTAGAAGGACACGTACACGCTGTCCGCGAGCCCCGCGATCTCCTTGAGCGGGCGGCCGAAGTGCGTCACGCACTCCCACAGCCTCGCGCCGTCGAAGTGCACCACGGCGTCGCGCTCGCGCGCCGCCGCCACCACGGCCACGAGCTCGTCCCATGTCGGCAGCACGAACCCGGCGTCGCGCAGCGGCAGTTCCAGCATCAGCGTGCCGAACGGCTCGTCCGCCGCCTGGATCTCGTCGGCCGTCGGCAGCCGGGGCTCGGACGTCGGATGGATCGTACGGAGGCCGCTCACGGCCGACAGGGCGCCGCCCTCGTGGACCTCCGGGTGCGCCAGCGGATGCAGGGCCACGGTCGCGTTCCCGGTGCGCCCCGCCCAGCACCGGAGCGCGACCTGCTGCGCCATGGTCCCGGTCGGGAAGAAGGCGGCGGCCGGGAAGCCGAGGAGGGACGCCACCCGGCTCTCCAGTTCGGCGACGACCCCGCCCCCGTACACGTCCGTCCATTCGTCCAGGTCGTAGACCGACGACGCGTCGGCCGCCAGCGTGGCCAGCCGCTCACCGACGGGCCGGTCGGCGGAGCTTCGCCAGAGCGTCCGTCCGGAGGCGTGCCAGGCGGCCAGCCGCCGCCGTCGTTCGTCCTGCTCGCTCGTGTCTGCCATGGTGCGATCATCGCCCACGGCGAGTGGCCCGCCCAGCGCTTTCACCGGGGCCGCCCACAGCCTGTGGACAGTCGGGGAATGCCACGAAACGCTGGCGTAGCATGGCGAGAAATCGTCCGGTACCCGTCGCGGACTGGAACGGAAGGCCCCGCCGCGTGAACGCATCAGCAGTTCCCACCGATCCGCGTGACCCCAGGGACAGACCCGCCCGGCTCACGGTCGGAGTCGTCGGATCCGGCCGCGTCGGACCGGCGCTGGCCGCCGCTCTCCAGCTCGCCGGCCACCGTCCGGTCGCCGCGTCGGGCGTCTCCGACGCCTCGGTACGCAGGGCGGCCGTCCTCCTCCCCGACGTGCCCCTCGTGACGCCCGCCGAAGTGCTCGCCCGCGCCGAACTGGTGCTGCTGACCGTCCCGGACGACGCGCTGCCCGGTCTGGTCGAAGGGCTCGCCGAGACCGGAGCCGTACGTCCGGGGCAGCTGCTGGTGCACACGTCCGGGCGGTACGGCACGAAGGTGCTTTCCCCCGCCCTCCACGCGGGCGCGCTGCCGCTCGCGCTCCACCCCGCGATGACGTTCACGGGCACCTCCGTGGACGTCCAGCGGCTGGCGGGCTGCTCCTTCGGGGTCACGGCACCCGAGGAACTGCGCCTGGCCGCCGAGGCGTTGGTCATCGAGATGGGCGGCGAGCCCGAGTGGATCGAGGAGGACGCCCGCCCGCTCTACCACGCGGCACTGGCGCTCGGCGCGAACCACCTGGTCACGCTGGTCGCCCAGTCCATGGAGCTGCTGGGCAAGGCCGGGGTCGCGGCCCCGGACCGCATGCTCGGCCCGCTCCTCGGCGCCGCCCTCGACAACGCGCTGCGCTCCGGCGACGCCGCGCTCACCGGCCCCGTGGCGCGCGGCGACGCGGGCACCGTCGCCGCACATGTCGCCGAGCTGCGCGAGCACGCGCCCGCCGCCGTGCCCGGCTATCTGGCGATGGCCCGTACGACGGCCGACCGGGCACTCGCCCACGGCCTGCTCAAGCCGGCGCTGGCCGAGGACCTGCTGGACGTCCTCGCCGACGGCGACCACCCAGCGGGGAGCGACGACCGATGAGCCTCGAACTGGCCTCCACGCGCGCGGAGCTGGACGGGCTGCTCGCCCGGCACGGCGACGCGCGGACAGCCGCACGGGAAATGACCCCCGCCCCCCGCACCGCCGTCGTCATGACGATGGGCGCCCTCCACGACGGCCACGCCGCGCTCGTACGCGCCGCCCGCGCGCACGTCGGACCGGCCGGCTTCGTCGTCGTCACCGTCTTCGTCAACCCGCTCCAGTTCGGCGCGGGCGAAGACCTCGACCGCTACCCCCGGACCCTCGAATCGGACCTGAAGACCGCCGAGGAGGCGGGCGCCGACGCCGTGTTCGCGCCGTCCGCCGACGAGGTGTACCCGGGCGGCGCGCCCCAGGTGCGGATCTCCGCCGGCCCCATGGGGGAGCGGCTCGAAGGCGCCGTGCGGCCGGGCCACTTCGACGGCATGCTCACCGTCGTCGCGAAGCTGCTGCACCTCACCCGTCCCGACGTCGCCTTCTACGGACAGAAGGACGCCCAGCAACTCGGGCTGATCCGGCGGATGGCCCGCGATCTCAACTTCCCCGTCGAGATCGTCGGGGTGCCCACGGTCCGGGAGGACGACGGTCTCGCGCTGTCCAGCCGCAACCGTTTCCTCTCCACCGCCGAACGCCGGACCGCGCTCGCGCTCTCCCGCGCCCTGTTCGCCGCGCGGGACCGCCTCGGCGCCCAGCACGCGCTGCGCGCCCGCGCGGAGTCCGCGCCCACGTCCAAGGCCCGCGCGGCGGCCCTCTCGGCGCTGGGCGAGGCCCGCGCCGCCGCCGACACCCATGCCGTGGCCCACGCGGCGTCGCGTACGCCCCGGACGCCCGGCTGCGGCGCGCACGCCGTCCGGTCGGCGGCCCGTGTCGTCCTCGACCAGGCGGTCAGGGACAGCCCGTCCCTCACGCTCGACTACCTCGCGCTCGTGGACCCCGCCGACTTCACCGAGGTCCCGGACGACCACACCGGCGACGCGGTCCTCGCCGTGGCCGCGCGGGTCGGCACGACGCGCCTGATCGACAACATCCCCCTGACGTTCGGAGCCGCCCAGTGACCGCCGAGTCCGCACAGTCGGGCCCCGGCCTGCCTGCCGGTATCCAGCTCACCGCGCCCGTGCCCGGCTGGGCCGTCGACGCCGACGTGGTCGTCGTCGGCTCCGGTGTCGCCGGACTCACCACGGCGCTGCGCTGCACGGCGGCCGGGCTCAGGACGGTCGTCGTCACCAAGGCCCGCCTCGACGACGGCTCCACCCGCTGGGCGCAGGGCGGCATCGCCGCCGCCCTCGGCGAGGGCGACACCCCCGAGCAGCACCTGAGCGACACCCTGGTGGCGGGCGCGGGCCTCTGCGACGAGGCGGCCGTACGCACCCTGGTCACCGAAGGGCCCGACGCCGTCCGCCGCCTGATCGGGACCGGCGCGCGGTTCGACACCTCCGAGACGGGCGATCTCCAGCTGACCCGCGAGGGCGGCCACCACCGCCGCCGTATCGCCCACGCGGGCGGAGACGCGACCGGCGCGGAGATCTCCCGCGCCCTCGTGGACGCGGTGCGCGACGCCTCCCTGCGTACGGTCGAGAACGCGCTGGTCCTCGACCTCCTCACGGATGAGCACGGCAACACCTCCGGCGTCACCCTCCATGTGATGGGCGAGGGCCAGCACGACGGCGTCGGAGCCGTCCGCGCCCCAGCCGTCGTCCTGGCCACCGGCGGTATGGGCCAGGTCTTCTCGGCGACGACCAACCCCGCCGTCTCCACCGGCGACGGCGTGGCTCTCGCGCTGCGCGCCGGCGCGAAGGTCTCCGACCTCGAATTCGTGCAGTTCCACCCGACGGTGCTCTTCCTCGGCGCCGGATCGGAGGGCCAGCAGCCGCTGGTGTCCGAGGCGGTACGGGGCGAGGGCGCCCATCTCGTGGACGCCGACGGGGTCCGCTTCATGCTCGACCAGCACGAACTCGCCGAGCTGGCGCCCCGCGACATCGTCGCCAAGGGCATCACGCGCCGCATGCAGGAGCGGGGCGCCGAGCACATGTATCTGGACGCCAGGCACTTCGGTGCCCAGATGTGGGCCACCCGCTTCCCCACGATCCTCGCCGCCTGCCGGTCGCACGGCATCGACCCGGTCACCGAGCCGATCCCGGTCGCGCCCGCCGCGCACTACGCGTCCGGCGGCGTCGTCACGGACCTGCGCGGCCGTACGAGCGTGCCGGGCCTGTACGCGTGCGGCGAGGTGGCCTGCACGGGCGTGCACGGCGCGAACCGGCTGGCGTCCAACTCCCTTCTCGAAGGGCTGGTGTTCGCCGAGCGCATCGCGGCGGA
>NZ_JARJHW010000145.1:0-18566 GCF_040560175.1 Streptomyces panacea | reverse complement strand
TCCAGGGGCCGCGCGGTGCGCGTTTCGTCCACCTGAGGTGGGGCGAGCTGCCGCCGGGCACCGTCGAGACCCGGCTGGGGCTGACGGAGGCGGCGGTGATGCCGTCGTGCGCGGCCGTACGCCCCCCGATGATCACCTGGACCGCCCCGAGGGCAGCGGCGGTGGCAGCCCGTACCGCGCCGACCGCCCGTACCGTCCGAACGGCGCCGCCCCCGCCCGCTGTGGTGCTTCCGCGGGCGGGGGCGGCGGGGTGTCCCGTCGTCGGGCGGTCAGGTGCGCGGCTTCGCGCCCCGGGCCTTCAAGAGGTCGGCCATCAGCCCCAGTTCGGACTGCTGGGCCGTCACCATGCCCTCGGCCAGGGCCTGTTCGGTGTCGACCTCGCACAACTCGGCGCAGCCCCGGGCCATCGTGACGCCGCCCTTGTGATGGTCGGTCATCAGCTGGAGGTACAGGATCTCCGCCTTCTCGCCCTTGGCGGACTTGAGCGTGTCCAGCTCCGTCTTCGTCGCCATGCCCGGCATCAGCGAGCCGTCACGGACCTCGTGGCCGCCGTGATCCATGCCCTCCATGCCGTCCATGCCCGCGTGTTCGCCGTCCCGCGCCATCCAGGCCATCGGCTCCTGGCCCGTGGCGACCTTCGGCAGCTTCCACAGGTCCAGCCAGCCCAGCATCATGCCGCGCTGGTTGGCCTGGGTGTTGGCGATGTCGTACGCGAGGCGGCGCACCTCCTCGTCGTCCGTGCTGTCCCGCACCAGGAACGACATCTCCACCGCCTGCTGGTGATGGACCGCCATGTCACGCGCGAAGCCCGCCTCGGCCGAGTCCGCCGTGGGTGTGGCCGCCGCGCGGGGCGAGTCGTCGGGCCCGGCGGAGGCGACGGTGGCCGCCCCGGCGAACAGCAGGGCCAGGACGACCGCCGTGATGGCGGCCCAGTTCGTGCGGGTCACTGGTCGCCCATTCCACCGGTGCAGGCCGCGCCCGGCTCGGGCGTCTGCGGGCCCTGCACGTACTTCGCGAAGAACTGCTCGACCCGCGGGTCCTTCGCGCTGTCGACGGTGACCTGCTTGCCCCACGCGGTCAGCATGATCGCCCCGGCCTGCTCCTTCACGGGGCTCATCAGCGAGTACTGGGTCTTGCCCACGAGATCGCTGAGCGCCTTCACATCACCCTCGGGCGCCTTGTCGTTGTACGTGACCCAGACCGCGCCGTGCTCCAGCGAGTGCACCGCGTTCACGTCCGGGACCGCGTCCTTGTAGACGTCGCCGGCGCAGTTCATCCAGGCCTGGCTGTGGTTGCCGCCGACCGGCGGGGTCTGCGGGTACTTGACCGCCTCGGCGACATGGTCACGGCCCAGCTTCTTCGCGTCCCAGGACTTCTCGCCCTTGACGGGCTCGGCGGCGGCCTGCTCCTCCTTCTTCTTGTCCTCGGACTCCTTGTTCAGCACGAACGCGCCGAAGCCGACGAGCGCCACGACGACGACGGTGCTCGCCGTGATCGTGATGATGCGGTTGCGGCGCTCACGCGCGCGCTCGGCCTTGCGCATCTGCTCTATTCGGGCCTTGCGCTCGGTGCTCTGGGTCTTGGAAGCCATGGTGTCTGTTTCGTCCTTCTCGAAAACCTGCGGAACGGGGGTGGGGGAGTTACGGGAACCCGGTGGGGGCGCGGGCCCGGCTACGTCCGCAGTACTTGAAGGACGTGGAGGTCCGGCGCGCGGGGAAACGCTCCGGAGCGGGACACCTGGCCGGTGTTGGGCGGGAGTGCGGGGCGCGGGGGACTCACGTCGCCGGTGCCGAGCGGATCGGCGGGCAGCGGCGCGGTGAGCACGGCCGGAGTGAGGTGCGGGATGAAACGGCAGCCGCCGCGGTCGTACGGGCACGTGTACTCGGGGGCCGGGGCGGGGCGGGCGGCCGTGCCCCCCGCGTCCGTACGGAGGGTGATGCCGGCGCTCGCGGTGTGCGCCGCCGCCGTCACCGTCGGGGACGACGACGCCGGGTGGTGGGTCTCGACGGGGGCCAGACAGACGTAGAGCGCGGCGAGCAGCGTCGCCACGGCGCTGAGCAAGGCCGTGGGACGCGCGTCGCGTATGTGGCGTCGTCCCCCCATGGGCGCAGATCGTAGTCCGTACAGGTGGCCGAGCAGCAGTGCGCAGGGGGTACCGAGTCCGGAACGTGGCTGTGGGACCGGCCGCGCGAGGGTACGGACGGCGGTACGGAGCGGGTCCGCGCAGGCTCCGGCGCGGTACAAAGAGGCATGGCCGACCCTCCGGAACCCCAGCCGCGCGAACCCGATGTCGACGCCGTGACGCGGGCGGTGCTGATCGCCTCACGGCTGCTCGTGACCTTGTCCGTCCGTTCCCTGGCCACCGTCGAGGACCGGGTCACCCTGCCCCAGTTCCGGCTGCTGAAGGTCCTCTCGGCCCATGGCGGGGCGAACCTGGTGTCGCTCGCCGAACGGCTCGGGGTGAACCCTTCCACCGCGATGCGCATGGTCGACCGGCTCATCGCCGCCGGGCTGGCCGAGCGCGGGGTCAACCCGGGCAACCGCCGGGAGACCGTGCTGCGGCTCACGGACGAGGGCAGGACGCTCGTGGCGGACGTCTCGGCGGCGCGCAGACGCGAGATCACGGCGATCGTCGAGCGGCTGGCTCCCGAGCAGCGTACGGCCCTCGTGGAGGCCCTCACGGCGTTCACCGAGGCGGGCGGGGAGCGGCCGATGCCGGGGGACGACGGGGAGCCGTACCCGCTGGGCTGGTCGGACACGGCGGCGCCGCACTGAGGGCGGTGGGCGGGCGCGATCGACATGCAAGGAGATGCTTGCCTATCCTGTCATCGTGTCCGATGATGTGTTCAAGGCCCTGGCCGACCACACCCGCCGCACGATCCTCGACGAGCTGGCCGAACGCGACGGCCAGACGCTGTTCGAGATCTGCGGACGGCTGCTGACGAAACACGGGCTCAACACGTCCCGGCAGGGCGTCTCGCAGCATCTGGCCCTCCTCGAAGCCGCCGGTCTCGTCGAGACCCGGCGCGACGGCCGCTACAAGTTCCACCACCTCGACACCGGGCCGCTGGAACACCTCACCGACCGCTGGCTGACACCCGCGCACCCACCCGAACGACCAGGAGACTCCCCATGAGGATCAATCTGACCAGCGTCTTCGTCGACGACCAGGCCAAGGCGCTGCACTTCTACACCGAAATCCTCGGCTTCCTCAAGAAGACGGACGTCCCCCTGGGCGACCACAGGTGGCTCACCCTCGTGTCCCCGGCCGAGCCCGACGGCGTCGAGCTGCTGCTGGAGCCGTCCGGGCATCCCGCCGTGAAGCCCTTCAAGGAGGCTCTCGTGACGGACGGCATCCCCGCCACCTCCTTCGCCGTGGAAGATGTCCGGGCCGAGTTCACGCGCCTTCAGGGACTCGGTGTGCGCTTCACCCAGGAGCCCGTCGACATGGGTCCGGTGACCGTCGCGGTGTTCGACGACACCTGCGGCAATCTCATCCAGATCGCCCACACCGCCTGAGCCCGGCGCCGTCTGCGTACCCCCCTCCGCCGCTGAGGCACCCGGACGCGCGCCGTACGGGGCGCGTGTCCGACAATGCTTTAGTACGCCGGTGTGCAACCTTCCGGAAATCCTGTGGTGTCATGCTCGGGTGCCCCGGTGTACTCGGCAGCGTGGGAGCAGGCGGCCTGACCGGCAAGGATGGGTAGGACAACAGACATGGACAAGCAGCAGGAATTCGTGCTCCGGACCCTTGAGGAACGCGACATCCGCTTCGTACGCCTGTGGTTCACCGATGTGCTCGGCTTCCTCAAGTCGGTCGCCGTAGCCCCCGCCGAACTTGAACAGGCGTTCGACGAGGGCATCGGCTTCGACGGCTCGGCGATCGAGGGCTTCGCGCGGGTGTACGAGTCCGACATGATCGCCAAGCCCGATCCGGGGACCTTCCAGATCCTGCCGTGGCGCGCGGAGGCCCCGGGCACCGCGCGGATGTTCTGCGACATCCTGATGCCCGACGGCTCACCGTCCTTCGCGGACCCGCGCTACGTCCTGAAGAGGATGCTCGCCAAGACCTCGGACCTCGGCTTCACCTTCTACACCCACCCCGAGATCGAGTTCTTCCTCCTGAAGGACAAGCCGGTCGACGGCACCCGGCCCACCCCCGCCGACAGCTCCGGCTACTTCGACCACACCCCGCAGAACGTCGGCATGGACTTCCGCCGCCAGGCGATCACCATGCTCGAATCCATGGGCATCTCCGTGGAGTTCAGCCACCACGAGGGCGCGCCCGGCCAGCAGGAGATCGACCTGCGGTACGCCGACGCGCTCTCCACCGCCGACAACGTCATGACCTTCCGCCTGGTCATGAAGCAGGTCGCGCTGGAGCAGGGGGTCCACGCGTCCTTCATGCCGAAGCCGTTCAGCGAGTACCCGGGCTCCGGGATGCACACCCACCTCTCCCTCTTCGAGGGGGACCGCAACGCGTTCTACGAGTCCGGCGCCGAGTACCAGCTCTCCAAGGTGGGCCGGTCCTTCATCGCCGGTCTGCTCACGCACGCCGCGGAGATCTCGGCCGTCACCAACCAGTGGGTCAACTCCTACAAGCGCATCTGGGGCGGCTCCACCCGCACGGCTGGCTCGGGCGGCGAGGCCCCCTCGTACATCTGCTGGGGCCACAACAACCGCTCCGCCCTGATCCGCGTCCCGATGTACAAGCCCGGCAAGACCGGCTCCGCGCGCGTGGAGGTCCGCTCCATCGACTCCGGCGCGAACCCCTACCTGACCTACGCGGTACTCCTCGCGGCCGGCCTCAAGGGCATCGAGGAGGGCTACGAACTCCCGGCGGGCGCCGACGACGACGTCTGGGCCCTGTCCGACGCCGAGCGCCGCGCGATGGGCATCGAGCCGCTGCCGCAGAACCTCGGCGAGGCGATCTCGCTGATGGAGCGCAGCGAACTGGTCGCGGAGACCCTCGGCGAGCACGTCTTCGACTTCTTCCTGCGCAACAAGAAGCGCGAGTGGGAGGAGTACCGCTCCGAGGTCACCGCCTTCGAGCTGAAGAACCTGCTGCCGGTGCTGTAACGCCGGCCCCTGGTGCGCGGCTTCGGGCCGACGGCGTCACGCCGTCGGCCCGAAGCATGCCCGTCGGCCCAAGCATTCCATCGAGACCGGCCGGGCCGAGCGGAACATCGAACAGGTCGAGGCCGCGCGGCCCGTCGTACGACGGC
The DNA here is from genome assembly GCF_040560175.1 of Streptomyces panacea. NCBI lineage: Bacteria > Bacillati > Actinomycetota > Actinomycetes > Kitasatosporales > Streptomycetaceae > Streptomyces > Streptomyces panacea. The sequence goes on along the minus strand of NZ_JARJHW010000145.1, from coordinate 13,341 downwards.
GGGGCCGCGACCGTCAAGGAGCCGGGTGCTCCTGGCCTTCGGTGAACAGTCCGGCCAGCCGGGCGCGAGTGAACACCGCGATGGTGAATCCGTCGGTTATCTCACCCAGTCCGATCAGCTCCTCCGCCCGGAGCGGGGACATGACGACGGCGCGCCTGATGCCCTCCGCGGTGTCCAGCGGCCCGATGCCGGAGATACGGGCCGCGTACAACTCGGCGTGGCCGCTGAGCATTCCGGTGTCGGCATGGACCTTGCCGAGCGGGACCAGTTCGTCGAGCCCGACGCCCAACTCCTCCTTGAGCTCGCGGATCGCGTTCTCCGGACCTGTTTCCCCCGGTTGCCCCGCGCCGCGCGGTACCTCCAGATGCCAGGCCCGGGTCGCGTGCCGGTAGTGCTCGACCAGGACGACGTCCGGGCCGGCCGGGCCCGCGTCGATGAGCGGCAGCATCACCACTCCGGGGACATCTCCCGGGGTCAGGACCCTCAGGTAGAGGCCCAGTTGGCCGCCGGGAAAGCGGACGGCGTCACGAACGAGGGTGATGAACCGGTCGGCGTACACCACGCCGACCGGCTCGTCGGATCCGACGCTGCGTCGAGCCGCCTCGATGTCGGCCGGGTCGAGCAGAATCTCGATTCCGTCCGGGACATTCGCGAACATCTCCGGGCTGTTCCGGCGCAGGTCCTCGTAAGAAGGAGAGGGTCGTTTCATGAGGTGTCAGTACTCCGGAACTTCTTCGGATTCCTGGATGGTGGTGGAGCTGGTGGCGGACGAGGACCCGTGGCGCTCCGTGAATCCCGGGATCTCGCGGGCCCGTTCGAGGAACTCGGTCCACTCCTCTTCGGCGTCGAGCCGTACGGAGGCGATCTCACGGGCGAATTTCTGCTCCCGTCTCCCGGCCACCCGATTGCGCACGATGAGCTGGACGGAACCGCCGCGCGCTCCCATCGTGGTGACTCCCACACTCGCGCCCACGGCCCATGCCTCGTCACCGGTCATCGCGGTGAAAACGGCCCCGCCGATGGTGAGGACGACTTCGGCGACGGGTGACCAGCTGTTCGTCTCGGCCGCCGGGCCGCGACGGGCCTCGGCGACCCTTCTGATCTTGGAATTGAGCTGGACGTACCGGTCGAAGACGTCGCGGACATTCTCCTGGAAAGCGTCCGGATCGCCCGTCAGCGAAGTGAACGCGGCCATGTAATGGTGCCATTCGTCGCTCTGCCGCAGCACCCGGACATCTTCGAGAGCCAGGGTGTCGATCGCGGCGGGGGTGAGGCGGTCCTGGACGGTGGAGAACGCCTGCCGCTGGAGGAACTTCACCAGCAGCGCGGGGTCCCGGATGATCCCGCCGGTCGGGTTGGCACGTACGTCACGCCACTCCTGGAGTGCCACCCGGCGCAGACTGCCGGTCGGAGTGAGCGGATACATACCAAGGGCGTCGGCGAGATTGACGTTGTAGACCAGGTCCAGCAGCTGCTTGACCTCGCCGGCGAAAGGCTTGCCGCCGTCGTACCGGCCCTCGGTGACAGGTGTGCCGTCCACGCAGACGAATTTCTGGTACAGCACATTCCGGCTGACGGTGGCGTCACGTACGCGTAGCTGGTTGCTGAAGTCGACGACCTCACCGATCTTCTCCGCGAACTGGGTGACCCTGTTGACGGGTACGCCTAACTGGGAAGCGAGCAGCGGAATGTCCTTGGCGGTCAGACCCTGCACTCTGGCGGCGAACGGATTGATCAGAGCCGATTTGGTGTGCCTGACGTTCTCCTGGTCGTTCCAGGACATGCGCAGGCACGTCACCTTCTTGGTGGCGGGCATCTCCGCCACGGTGTCGCACCAGGCTTCGAAACCGGCCTCGTCGACCTCCACGTTCGCCGGGCGGTCGGTGGGCTCCCGCTCCCCGACCAGGAAAGGGACAAGGGTGCCGTCGGCCAACAGCTCCTGATGGGCACGCCGGGCTTCTCCGCCGTCGGACAGATCACGACTCACGGCGGGATTGTTGTAGAAGAAGACGCGGTTCACGATGATCTGCCGCGTATTGATCAGGCTGCGGAAGTATTCGGCACGCACCTGATCGTTCCGCTGATCCTGAACATCACTCAGAGACTTTCCCTTTGCCATCATTTTCCGGGCCAGGTCCGCGCCGACCCACTGGTTGTCCAGCGACTGCGCGACGACCGCCCCCGGTTCCAGATCCGCCGGACGTAACCGGGTCGGCGTCTCTGCGTCGGGCTGCTCGCTGTTCATGATCCATCCCCCAGTCAATTCCTGACGCGCAATCTCCGATCATTGCTGGGCCGGTACGTCCTGCCAAGTGGGCATCAGCGCAGCAGTAGTTGAAGTCCGCCCAGCACCGTCGCGCCGATCACCAGACGTTCGAATACCCGTTGGTCGATACGGTCCACGCACAGCTTCCCGAGGACGGCGCCGGGCAGGACGAACAGCACCAGCAGCGCGTCCAGCAGCAGGGAGTCGCGGTCGATCAGGCCGAGGCCCACGCTGAAGGGCACCTTCGTGGTGTTCACGATCAGGAAGAACCACGCGGACGTGCCCAGGAAGCCGAGCTTCCGGAAGCCCGCCGACAGCAGGTAGAGCGACATGACGGGGCCGCCCGCGTTGGCGACCATCGTGGTGAAGCCGCCGAGGACCCCGTACGAGCGCGCCTTCACGCGGCCCTTGAGCGACGCCGTCTCCTCCGGGGTGTCCTCCTCCGGCGCCTGACGCCGCCGCCAGATCGTGACGCCCGCCATCAGTAGGAGGATCGACCCGATGGAGACGCGTACGGCTCCGTCGTCGGCCCACACCATGAAGACGGTGCCGATCACCACACCCCCGGCGACCGCCGGGAACAGCCGCCACAACGTGGGCCAGTGGGCGTGCCGGCGGTAGGTGAGGACGGCGATCGTGTCGCCCACGATGAGGATCGGCAGCAGCACACCGGTCGACTCGCGGGCCGGCAGGACGGCGGCGAACACCGCGAGGCTGACGGTGTTGGCCCCGCTGACCGCCGTCTTGGAGAAGCCGACGAGCGCCGCCGCCGCGGCGAGCGCGACGAATTCCCACATGCTGATCGTGTCCATGGCGATGACCCATGCTACGACCACGTGTCCAGAGCCCTCAGGCGGGCCAGAGCGCGCAGCGCCGGTGCCGGGCCGGGAGCACGTCCACGGCGTCCGCCGTGGCGAGCGCGAGGACGCCGCCGCCGGGGGCGTCGACGAGTCGGCGCACAGCGGTCACCTGGGCGCGCAGCCGCTGTCTGTCCCGGCGCTCGCCGAACGCCGCCCCGATCGACACGGAGCGGTCGTGGATGTCCGCGCGCGCCCAGGAGCGGACCTCCACGTCGCGTCGTACGGCCTCCGGCACCGGCCGCCGCGACGCGCGGGCCGCCGCCGCCAGAGCGCGGGCGCTGTACCGGAGGTCGTAGAGGCGCACGGAGCGCCAGGGGCGGTGGTCGTACTCACCCGCCGAGCCGGCGCGGGACAGGGGAAGGTGGTGTGCGGTGCGTGCCACGGGACTCCGTCGGTCACACCGCCGGGGATCTCCCGGCGGAGCTACCTGAATCCGGTGGCTCCCCGCGATCGGCGTCGGCTCATGGGTGAGAGGGTACGGCCGCCGTCAGGCGAACCGCCAGCGCGTCTGGCCGTACGGGTCCTTCGCGAAGCCGAAGGCCGTACGGGGAGCGACCGCGAACACCGGGGCGGAGCCCCATTTCGCCGCGAACGCGCCGTCCCTCACGTCGAAGTGCCAGTCGGAGCCGTACTTCCGCTCCCACAGGGCGGCCAGCTCGCGCAGCCGCGCGTCATCCGTCTCCCGGACCGCCTCGCCCTCGATCACCAGGTCCTGACCCTCGCCCAGCACGTTCGTGCCGGTGGTGAGGACGACCTCGCGGTTCTTGTTGAGGTTCAGGACCTTCCGCTCCCGCTCGCCCGAGCAGAAGTACAGGGCGTCCCGCCACCAGACCGCCAGCAGCGGGGTGACATGGGGCCGGCCGTCGGGGCGTACCGTCGTCAGCCAGAAGGTCTCGGCCCGCGCCAGCCGGGTCACCGCGTCGGCCCAGCTCTCCGCGACCGCCTTCGGGTCGCTGTAGCGGGCGTCGAGGTGGGTGTCGGCCGGTTCCTTGTGCGCCATGGCGCCGTCCCTTCGGGAGAAGTCCTGTAGGCCGGTGAGCGGGAGTACGCTCACGACCCTTCCGTAAGAGAGGACCGGCCGCGACACCAGGACTCATCGGTCGACCGGCACAACCGGCTCCCCGGGCACGGCGGAGTACTAGGCTCGGCCCCGGACCTCGATCGGACGGACGAAAGGCCGCATGACGGTGCAGGGACGCAGGAGCAGTACCTTCACCCGCCTGCTCCGGCACGGCTTCACCGACCCGTCGGCGGCCGAGCGCCTGCTCGATCTGCCCGAGATGGTGTCCGTACGGACCGACTCCGTCCTCCTCGACGCGCTCGGCGCCACGGCCGACCCGGATCTGGCGCTGCGCGCCCTCGTCCGGCTGGCCGAGGCCCACGGGAGCGACGAGCGCCGGCTCCTGCTGGACACGCTGATCGCGGCCAAGCCCCTGCGGGACAGGCTGCTGGGCGTGCTCGGGGCGTCCGAGGCCCTCGGTGACCATCTGGCCAGACACCCCGCCGACTGGCAGGTTCTTGTCACCTACGAGTCGGCCGATCTGCACCCCGGCGTGGTCGAGTTCGAGGCCGGTCTCGCCGAGGCGCACGACGTCGACTCGCTGCGCGTCGGCTACCGCCGCTGTCTGCTGTCCCTCGCCGCACGCGACGTCTGCGGCACCACCGACGTCGCCCAGACCGCCGCCGAACTGGCCGACCTGGCGACCGCCACCCTCCGCGCCGCGCTCGCCATCGCCCGCGCCGCGGCGCCCGAGGACGCCGCGATGTGCCGGCTCGCGGTCGTGGCGCTCGGCAAGTGCGGTGGTCAGGAGCTGAACTACGTCTCCGACGTCGACGTCATCTTCGTCGGCGAGCCCGCCCACTCCGCGGCGCACGACCACGGGCTCCCCGAGGACGCCGCCGACGCGTCGAACACCGAGGCCAAGGCCGTCCAGGCGGCCACTCGGCTGGCCGCCCACATGATGCGGATCTGCTCCGAGACGACCGCCGAGGGCACCATCTGGCCCGTGGACGCCAACCTGCGCCCCGAGGGCCGCAACGGCCCGCTCGTACGGACCCTCTCCAGCCATCTCGCCTACTACCAGCGCTGGGCCAAGACCTGGGAGTTCCAGGCCCTGCTCAAGGCCCGCGCCGTGGCCGGGGACATCGCGCTCGGCAGGGAGTACGTGGCCGCCGTCTCACCCATGGTCTGGCAGGCCGCCGACCGCGAGAACTTCGTGCCCGACGTGCAGAAGATGCGCCGCCGCGTCGTCGACAACATCCCCGTCGGCCAGATCGACCGTGAGCTGAAGCTCGGCCCCGGCGGACTGCGGGACGTCGAATTCGCCGTACAGCTCCTCCAGTTGGTGCACGGCCGCAGCGACGCGTCCATCCGCAGCGGCACCACGCTCGTCGCCCTGCGGGCCCTCGCTGCCGGCGGCTACGTCGGCAGGACCGACGCGGCGCAGCTCGACGAGGCGTACCGCTTCCTGCGCTCCATGGAGCACCACATCCAGCTGTTCCGGCTGCGGCGTACGCATCTGGTGCCCGACGACGAGGTCGACCTGCGCCGCCTCGGACGCTCCCTCGGGATGCGCACCGAACCGGTCAGCGAACTCAACAGGGCCTGGAAACGGCACGCCTCGATGGTCCGGCGACTGCACGAGAAGATCTTCTACCGGCCGCTGCTCGACGCCGTCGCCCAACTCGCCCCCGGTGAGATCAGGCTCAGTACGAAGGCGGCCGGCCAGCGTCTGGAAGCCCTCGGCTACGCGGACCCGGTCGCCGCACTGCGGCATCTGGAGGCGCTGTCGTCCGGCGTGAGCCGCAAGGCCGCCATCCAACGGACGCTGCTGCCCGTGCTGTTGGGCTGGTTCGCGGACTCCGCCGACCCGGACGCCGGTCTGCTGGGCTTCCGCAAGGTGTCCGACGCGCTCGGCAAGACCCCCTGGTATCTGCGGCTCCTGCGGGACGAGGGAGCCGCGGCCGAGAACCTGGCCCGGGTGCTGTCCGCCGGCCGTCTCGCCCCCGACCTGCTGTTGCGCGCCCCGGAGGCGGTCGCCATCCTCGGGGACCCGAACGGGCTGAAGCCGCGCGGCCGTGAACATCTGGAGCTGGAGGTACTGGCCGCCGTCGGACGGGCGGAGACCGCCGAGATCGCGGTCGCCGTCACCCGAGGGGTGCGCCGCCGCGAGCTGTTCCGGACCGCCGCCGCCGACATCATCGGCAGTTACGGCACCGAGGAGAACCCCGCCGAGGAGGACCCCGGCGAGCTGGTCGACCGGGTCGGCAACGCCGTCACCGACCTCAACTCCGCCACCCTGTCGGGCGCGTTGCGCGCCGCCGTGCGCCAGACGTGGGGCGACACCCTGCCCGCCAGGTTCGCGGTCATCGGCATGGGCCGCTTCGGTGGCCACGAGCAGGGGTACGGCTCCGACGCGGACGTGTTGTTCGTGTACGAGCCGCGCGAGGGAGTCGCCGACCAGGAGGCGTCACGGGCCGCGAGCACCGTGGTGTCCGAGATGCGCAGACTCCTCCAACTGCCCACGGCCGACCCGCCGTTGATGATCGACGCCGATCTGCGCCCGGAGGGCAAGAGCGGCCCGCTGGTGCGCACGCTCGCCTCCTACGCCGCCTACTACCGCCGCTGGTCGCTGGGTTGGGAGAGCCAGGCGCTGCTGCGCGCCGAGCCGATGGCGGGGGACGCGGAACTGGGACGCGACTTCATCGAGCTGATCGACCCGCTGCGCTATCCCGCCGACGGGCTGAGCGAGGCCGCCGTACGGGAGATCCGCCGGCTCAAGGCGCGGATGGAGACGGAACGGCTGCCGCGCGGCGCCGACCCCACCCTGCACACCAAGCTGGGCCGGGGCGGGCTCTCCGACGTCGAGTGGACGGTGCAGCTGATCCAGATGCGGCACGCCTGGGAGGTGCCCGGCCTGCGTACGACACGTACGCGCGAGGCGCTGGCCGCCGCGCACGCCGCGGGCCTGATCTCCACGGAGCACACCCACATCCTCGACGAGGCCTGGGTACTGGCGACCCGGGTCCGTAATGGCGTGATGCTCGTACGCGGCAGGGCGGGCGACACATTCCCGTCGGACGGCCGCGAACTGGCCGCGATGGGGCGCTACTTGGGCTACGGCCCCGGATCGGTGGCGCCCGGCCCGAGCCCGTACAACGGACACAGCGGCGACATGATCGACGACTACCGGCGGACCACCCGACGGGCGCGCGCGGTGATGGAGGAGCTGTTCTACGGAGCCGTCTGAGAGGACGGCGTGCTCGGTGAGGAGGGGGTGCTCCGCGGCGACGGTCTGTGCCGCGAGGCGGATGTCGCACCGCGCGTGGGCGGCGCGCTCCGCGTGGGCGGCGCTGTGCGTGTGGCTGTCGTAGCGCGCGTGAGCGGCGCGTTCCGTGCGGTCTGTCCGGTCGAAGCGGCCTCTTCGGCGGGTCCGGTACGGGCGGCCTGACCGACCGGCTCGGGCGATGTCGCCCCCGTACCCGACGCACCGGGGCGGCGGATCCACCGCCGTCGCTTCGGGCGGTCGTCCTCGACGTATCGCGGCAGCCGGTGAGGCAGCGCGCGGTACCAGGCGTACGAGACGGCGAACCCGAACGCGAGACAGACCATGCCGCCCACCGCGTCCAGCCAGAAGTGGTTCGCGGTGGCGACGATCACGATCAGCGTGGCCGTCGGGTAGAGCAGTCCCAGGATCTTCGCCCACGGCGCCTTGGCCAGCGCGAAGATGGTCAGCCCGCACCAGAGCGACCAGCCGATGTGCATCGAGGGCATGGCCGCGTACTGGTTCGACACGTTCTTGAAGTTGCCCGAGGCCATCGAGCCCCAGGTCTGGTGGAACTGAACCGTGTCGATGAAATTCTGCCCGTTCATCAACCGGGGCGGCGCGAGCGGATACAGATAGTAACCGGCCAGTGCCACAGCGGTGGTCGCGAAGAGAATGAGCCGGCTGGCCGCGTAGCGGCCGGGGTGGCGGCGGTAGAGCCAGACCAGCACCGCGATCGTGACGATGAAGTGCAGCGTCGCGTAGTAGTAGTTCATGGAGACGACCAGCCATGTCACCGAGTTCACGGCGTGGTTGACGGCCTCCTCGAAGTTGAGTCCCAGTGAACGCTCCGCCTGCCAGATCCAGTCCGCGTTCTTCAGGGCCTCGGTCTTCTGCTCGGGTACCGCGTTACGGACCAGTGAATACGTCCAGTAACTCACCGCGATCAGCAGGATTTCGAACCAGATACGAGGGCGTCGTGGCGATCGCATCCGGCGCAGCCGACCGGTGCGGGACACCGGGCCGGACTCGTCGGCCGTCGCACCCGCGGGGGGTGTCGGCGTGGCCGTCGTGCCTTCCGGAATCTTCACGGTCGTATCACCCATGGAGAGAGAGTCTGCCAGATTTCCGCTCTCGACCGATCATCCCTCGGGTGGGTCCCGACCGCACACGCTACGCCTTACGGACGAGCGTGCGACCCTGACTTCCGGCCGTTTTCTCCCAGGGTTCGCCCCAGGGGCCCGGGTGCGGGGCCGGAGGCGGTCGAACCGCGGACCACCAGCTCGGGCATGAAGACGAACTCGCTGTGCGGAGCGGGCGTACCGCCGATTTCCTCAAGCAGAGTGCGGACCGCGGCCTGGCCCATCGACGGCACCGGCTTGCGGATCGTGGTGAGCGGTGGATCGGTGAACGCTATGAGCGGCGAATCGTCGAAACCGACGACGGACACGTCGCGCGGCACGTCCTTGCCGAGCTGCCTGGCGGCGCGGATCGCGCCCAGCGCCATCATGTCGCTCGCGCACACCACCGCCGTACAGCCGCGCCCGATGAGCGCCGTCGTCGCGGCCTGACCGCCCTCCAGGGTGTAGAGGGAGTGCTGGATCAGCTCCTCCGTCTCCTCGGAGGTCAGCTCCAGCTGCTCGCGCACGGTGGCGCGGAAGCCCTCGATCTTGCGCAGGACGGGCACGAACCGCTTGGGTCCCACGGCCAGACCGATCCTGCGGTGGCCGAGCGAGACGAGATGGGTCACGGCCAGCCGCATCGCAGCCCGGTCGTCCGGCGAGATGAAAGGCGCCCGCACCTTCGGCGAGAAACCGTCCACGAGGACGAACGGCACGCCCTGGGCGCGCAGTTGCTCGTAACGCTGCATGTCCGCCGAGGTGTCCGCGTGCAGTCCCGAGACGAAGATGATGCCGGAGACGCCGCGGTCGACCAGCATCTCCGTCAGCTCGTCCTCGGTGGAGCCGCCGGGGGTCTGGGTGGCGAGCACGGGCGTGTAGCCCTGGCGCGTCAGTGCCTGGCCGATGACCTGGGCCAGCGCCGGGAAGATGGGGTTCTCCAGCTCGGGCGTGATCAGCCCGACGAGGCCGGCGCTGCGCCTGCGGAGCCGTACGGGGCGCTCGTAGCCGAGGACGTCGAGTGCGGCGAGTACGGATTCGCGGGTGGCCGTGGCAACACCCGGCTTGCCGTTCAGTACGCGGCTGACCGTCGCTTCGCTGACCCCCGCCTGGGCTGCGATATCGGCTAGCCGTGCGGTCATGGAAGTGGACTGTACCGGGCGTGTGCCGGATTGCCCACCATGTGCCTGAATCAGCCACGGGCCCCGACGGGGCGGCCTGGACGCGATGCCTTGCAGCGCCTTGCAATCGCACCGGTAGCAAAATCTTGCAAGTCCTTGCGGGGAGGCGCCGCCGGAGCGTTCCGGGCACTCACTGAGTCGGTATCGGCCGACACGTACCGTACTTGTCAGCTCGCGCGCTCCCCGTCAAGAGCCCTTGCGGCAACTGTGCGGACACGTGAATGTAACGATCAAGGAGGCTTGCAGAAATCTTCCGCAAGCTCTTTCGGTCTTCTTTCATCCTTGTTACTTTCACGTCGACCCGGCGCCGCGACGGAGCGGTACGGCAGTTGAAGGAGTTCAGATGCGACGTGGCATAACGGCCACCGCCCTGGTCGCGACCCTGGCGCTCGCGGCGACCGCCTGCGGCGGCGACGAGGAGACCGGCGGCAAGTCCAGCTCGGGAGAGCTCTCGGGCACCGTCACCTGGTGGGACACCTCCACCGTGGGCAGCGAGGACAAGGTCTTCAAGAAGCTCGCCGAGGACTTCGAGGCCAAGCACAAGGGCGTCGACGTCAAGTACGTCAACGTGCCGTTCGGCGAGGCGCAGAACAAGTTCAAGAACGCCGCGGGATCCGGCTCCGGCGCGCCCGACGTGATCCGCTCCGAGGTCGCCTGGACGCCCGAGTTCGCCGATCTCGGCTACCTCGCGCCCCTGGACGGCACGGCCGCGCTGAAGGACGAGAAGGACTTCGTCCCGCAGGCCGCCGCCTCCACCAAGTACGACGGCAAGACGTACGCGGTCCCGCAGGTCATCGACTCCCTCGGCATCTTCTACAACAAGAAGCTGTTCAAGGACGCCGGGGTCGAAGTCCCCAAGACGATCGACGAGTTGAAGACCGTCTCGAAGGCCATCAAGGACAAGACCGGCAAGACCGGCATGTACCTGCGAGGCGACGACGCCTACTGGTTCCTGTCGTTCCTCTATGGCGAGGGCGGCGACCTGGTCGACGCCAAGGGCAAGACCGTCACCGTCGACAGCCCGGCCGGCGTCAAGGCCATGGAGGTCGTGAAGGACCTCGTCGACTCCGGCGCCGCCAAGACGGACGCCACCGACGGCTGGGAGAACATGCAGGCCGCCTTCAAGGGCGGCGACGTGGCCATGATGATCAACGGCCCCTGGGCCATCGCCGACACCTACGCCGGACCGCAGTTCAAGGACAAGGCCAACCTGGGCGTCGCCCCGGTGCCCGCCGGATCGGCCGGCCAGGGCGCCCCGCAGGGCGGCCACAACCTCGGCGTCTACGCGGGCTCCAAGAACCTCGACGCCTCCTACGCGTTCGTCGAGTACATGTCCTCCGCCGAGTCCCAGGCGAAGATCACCACCGAGCTGAACCTGCTGCCGACCCGTACGTCGGTCTACTCGCGGCCGGAGGTCGCGAAGAACGAGATCGTCGGCTTCTTCAAGCCGGTCGTCGACAAGGCCATCGAGCGCCCCTGGATCCCGGAGACCGGCAGCCTGTTCGCCCCGCTGGTGACCGAGTACACCAAGGTCCTCACCGACCAGACGACCCCCGAGAAGGGTGTCAAGGCGACCGGTGACTCCTACCGCAAGCTGCTCAAGGGCTGGAAGTAAGACGGAGCGAGAGGAAGGAAGGCAGGCCGGCTGATGGCTGTCCACACCGGCCAGTCGGTGGTGAAGGCCGCGGGTGACTCGGATGTCGCCCGCGGCCGGAGCCGCGGCACTGGCAAACCCCCCGGCGGGCTGCGGCGTTCGGTCTCGACCCACTGGTACGCCTGGGCCATGGTCGCCCCCGTGGTGGCCGTGATCGGCGTGATCGTCGGGTACCCGCTGGTCCGCGGCATCTATCTGTCGCTGACCGACGCCAACGAACGCAACGTCGAGCGGAACATCGGCGTCAACCACCTGCCCGCCACCTACGAGTTCGTCGGACTGGACAACTACGCCGACGCCCTGACGGGCGGTCAGTTCCTGTCCACGCTCGGCTGGACACTGGTGTGGACGGTCTCCTGCGTCGGTATCACCTTCGCCCTCGGCCTCGGTCTGGCGAACATCCTCAACCGCCGGATCGCGGGCCGCTCCGCCTACCGGATGATGCTCATCCTGCCGTGGGCCGTACCGGGCTTCGTCTCCGTCTTCGCCTGGCGCTTCCTCTACAACGAGGACCGCGGCTTCCTCAACAAGCTGCTCGCCGGCGGCGGCATCGACGCCGTGCCGTGGCTGAACGACCCCACCTGGGCCAAGTTCTCGGTCATCGCCGTGAACATCTGGCTCGGCGTGCCCTTCATGCTGGTGGCCCTGCTCGGCGGACTCCAGTCCATCCCGGGGGAGATGTACGAGGCCGCCGAGATGGACGGCGCCGGCCCCTGGCAGCGCTTCCGCCACATCACCATGCCGGGCCTGCGGTCCGTCAGCACGACCGTTATCCTGCTCAGCACCATCTGGACGTTCAACATGTTCCCGGTGATCTTCCTGCTGACCAGAGGCGGTCCCGGCGAGGCCACCCAGATCCTGGTCACCCAGGCGTACAAGTTCTCCTTCGAGATCAGCCCACGCGACTACGCCCTGTCGTCCACCTGGGGCGTGCTGATCCTCGCACTCCTGATGATCTTCGCCGTGGTCTACCAACGAGTCCTCCGCAAGCAGGGAGATACCTGGTGACCGCCGTGACCGAGCCTCAGACCAGCACGCCGCGCGCCACCCCGGCGCGACCCGCGGCGAAGGTACGGCGCCGGGGCGACCGCTCCAGGGCCGCGTCCGTCGGCCTGCACGCCACCCTCGTCGTGGCGTCCGTCATCGCCGTCTTCCCCGTGCTGTGGGTCCTGCTGACGTCGCTGAAGCCCGCCGCGTACGCGACCACGACGGACTTCTTCAAAGAGACGACGTTCGAGAACTACACCAAGCTGCTCGACGACACGCCGTTCCTCACCTGGTTCGGCAACTCGCTGCTGATCGCCGGACTCACCACCGTGCTCGGCGTGTTCACCGCCGCCACCACCGGCTACGCCGTCAGCCGCTTCCGCTTCCCGGGCAAGCGCGGCCTGATGTGGACCCTGCTGATCACGCAGATGTTCCCGATGGCGGTGCTCATCGTGCCGCTGTACAACATCATGTCGAGCCTGGGCCTGCTCAATCAGGCCGCCGGACTGGTGATCACGTACCTCACGATCGCCGTGCCGTTCTGCGCCTGGATGATGAAGGGCTTCTTCGACACCATCCCGCGCGAGATCGACGAGTCGGGCATGGTCGACGGGCTGACCCCGTTCGGCACCTTCTGGCGGCTGATCCTGCCGCTCGCCAAGCCGGGACTCGCGGTGACCGCGTTCTACTCCTTCGTCACGGCCTGGGGCGAGGTGGCGTACGCCTCCGCCTTCATGGTCGGCGACGAGAACCTCACCCTCGCGGGCGGTCTGCAGAAGTTCGTCAACCAGTACGGCGCGCAATGGGGTCCGATGACGGCGGCGTCCGTGCTCATCGCGATACCCGCGGCGATCGTCTTCCTCTTCGCGCAGCGCCATCTGGTGACCGGCGTCTCCGCCGGGGCCGTGAAGGGCTGACGGCGCGTCCGCCCCCACCCGATCGACCCGATCCACCCGCACCACCCGTGACGACAGCGACAGTGACAGCGGCGCCGCGCGGCCCCACCCGGG
>NZ_JARJHW010000144.1:0-18579 GCF_040560175.1 Streptomyces panacea | reverse complement strand
CGTCCCCCGCCCGACGACGGCCGGCGGCGTCCGGACGAGCGGCATCCGCGCCTGCGGCATCGCCCCCGGGCACCGGACCCGCCTCGCCCTCCCCAGAACCCTTCGCCCTGTCCGGGTCAGCCGGATCGCGTCGTTCCATTCACTCCACCCATCTCACTCCACCCAGCCGCGTACGTGCCGCCATGCCCTACCGTCCCGTACCCAAAACCGGCCCGCCAACAGGACCCTCACCCACCTGTACGCATTGTCCCTACCTCTGGTACTCCCGGGGCGCATCCCGAGTTCCCGCGCCATGCCGGATGATGTCCTTTGTACGTAGGTGAGGGAGACACGGGGGACATGAACAGACAACGGGGGTTCGCCCTGTTCGCGGGCCTTATGACGGTCGTGGCGCTGGTCTGCGCCACGATATTCGCCGGGGTCGGCGCGCTGGGCGGCGGCGGGGGCCGTGACGAGGGCAGCAGTGATCAGGCCTCGGCGTCCGGAAGCGGGGCGGGCGGGCGCGCCCGTACGCCGGTGGGGTCGGCGGCGCCCGCGTCCGCCGACGCGTGGATCGGGACCTGGGCCGCCGCGCCGGCCGGGATCGAACCCGGTGTACCCAACGGCCACGTCGGGCGTTCCATACGTAACGTCGTGCACACCAGCATCGGCGGCACCGCCGCCCGCATCACCCTCTCCAACCTCTTCAGCCGCGAAGCCCTGCTCATCGGTCACGCCTCGATCTCCGCCGCGGACGGCAACGACGACGCGGGCGCCGTCCCGGGCACCATGCGATCCGTCACCTTCGGTAAGAAGACGTCCGTCGTCGTCCCGCCGGGCGGGCGCGTCGTCAGCGATCCCGTACGGCTCCGGGTGGCGCCCGACACGGACCTGCTGGTGACCGTGTACACGCCCGCGCCCGGCGGCCCCGTCACGTACCACCCGCGCGCCCTGCGGACCTCGTACACGGCCGCGGGCGACCGTACGCGCGACCTCAGCGGCGACGCGTACATCGAGCGTGCGTCGGTCTGGCGCTACCTCACCGCCGTCGATGTGCTCAACCGGCAGGCGCGGGGCTCGGTCGTCGTCATCGGGGACTCGATCACGGACGGCGTCGGCTCCTCCTACGACGCCGACCGCCGCTGGACCGACACGCTGGCGGACCGGGTGCGCGGCAGTGGTCTGGGCGTACTCAACGTGGGCATCAGCGGCAATCGCGTCCTGCGGCAGAGCCTCGCCATCGGCAAGGGGCCGAGCGGCGTCTCGCGCTTCGGGCGCGACGTGCTGGGGCAGTCGGGCGCCGAGGCCGTCTTCGTCGAGCTGGGCATCAACGACATCATCCGCCGGCCGCACGAGACCGACGCGGATCTGATCGTCGCCGGTCTCAAAGACCTCACCCGGCAGGCGCACGCCCGGGGTCTGCGCGTCGTCGGCTCGACGCTCACGCCGTTCGGCGGCAACTCGCGCCACACCGACCGGCTCGAAGCCGTACGCGACCGGGTCAACGACGTCATCAGGTCGGGTGACGTCTTCGACAGGACCGTCGACTTCGACCGGCTGCTGCGCGATCCGTACGCCCCCGACCGGCTGCGGCCCGAGTACGACTCCGGCGACGGTCTGCACCCGAGCGACGCCGGCTACGCGGCCATGGGGCGATTCGTCGATCTCGGGGACCTGGTGGGCACGGAGCCCGCGCGGCTCTGAGTGACCGGCGGCCGGCCGGCCCTCAACCGCGCGAGCCGGCCGACCAGTCGTCGGTCCTCAGCCGTCGGTCCTCAGCTGTCGGCCTCGGCCGTCAGTCGAGCTCCTTGCGGAACTTGTCCTTCTTCTCCAGCTCCGCCTTCTTGCGCTCCTCCTTGAGACGGCGCTTGTCCGCCGACCTCATCTTCCGCTCCACGCCCACGCCGCCCATCATCGCGAACCCCGTGATGATCACTCGTGGCGATCCGGGACTCACAACCGTCGCCTCGCCGTCCTCACCGAACCCGCCCATCAGACCGAAGCCGCGCACCGTGACATCCATGTCCGGCGGTACGACGACATGGATGCCGCCCATCAGCGTGAAGCAACGGATGGTCACGTCCCGCTCCTCGAACTGCGCCTCGCGCAGGTCGATTTCGCCGCCGGCCTGGATGACTGTCCCGGTGAAGGACGGGCCGATGGTCCAGTTGCCCCTGCGGCTGAAGCCTCCCCAGAAGGCGAAGCCGAGCTTCGAGGTCGCTCGGCCTCGGCCGATCCGCGAGGCCCAACGGCCGCCGACAGCGGTGGAGTGGGAGGTCGCAGGGGCGAGATCCGTCGTCGTGCCGGGCGCGGGCAAGTCCCGGACCAGCGGTTGGAGTTCACCGTGCGTACGGGCTTTGAAGGCCGCGTCGAGGCGGGTGTCGAACTCCTCCATGTCGATGCGCCCCTCCGCCACGGCTTCGCGCAGCAGTTCGGCAACGCGCTCGCGCTCGGAGTCCGAGGCGCGCATCTCAGGAAGTTCACTCGTCATGTTGTCAGCCTAGTCAAAGGTGAGGCGGTCGTCACAGCGCCGTACCCCCACGCGCACCTCGCCGCCGTCTCCACACCTCGCCCGCCGCCCCCGCACCCTCACAGCGCCGATCGCTCCGCGGACTCCGCGGGCTCCGGCACCTTCCTCCTGGACAGCATCTTCGCGATGACGGACTCGATGTCCGGCTCCCGCACCGACAGGTCCATCAGCGGATACCGCGCCGCGATCCGCGCCACCAGCGGCGCCGCCGACGCCGCGGCAGGGAAGGCCAGCCACTGCCGCGGCCCCTCCACCTTCACCACCCGCGCCCCCGGCACCTCGACCGGCGGCAGCTCGCGTTCCAGGTCGACCACCAGGGTCCGCTCGCTCTCGCCCACCTCGTGCAGCCCGGCGAGCGCCCCGTCGTACACGAGCCGGCCGTGGTCGATGACCATGACCCGCGGGCAGAGCTGCTCGATGTCCGTGAGGTCGTGCGTGGTCAGCAGGACCGTCGTGCGGCGCTCCTCGTTCAGATCCCGCAGGAACTCGCGCACCCTGGCCTTGGAGATGACGTCCAGGCCGATCGTCGGCTCGTCCAGGTACAGCACCTCGGGGTCGTGGAGCAGCGCCGCCGCGATGTCGCCGCGCATCCGCTGGCCGAGCGAGAGCTGCCGTACGGGGACGTCCAACAGCTCGCCCAGTTCGAGCAGTTCGACGCACCGGTCCAGATTCTCCTTGTACCGCTTGTCCGGGATGCGGTACATACGGTGCACCAGCCGGTACGAGTCGATCAGCGGCAGGTCCCACCACAAGGTGGTGCGCTGGCCGAAGACCACGCCGATACGCCGCGCCAGCCTCGTGCGCTCCCGCTGCGGGTCGATTCCGGCGACCCGCAGGCGTCCCGCGCTCGGGGTCAGGATGCCGGTGAGCATCTTGATGGTGGTGGACTTGCCGGCGCCGTTGGGGCCGATGTAGCCGACCATCTCGCCGCGCGCCACGCGGAAGCTGATGCCGTCGACCGCGCGGACCTGGTGCTTCTCGCGGCGCAGCAGGCCCGCCCTGCGCCGTACGTCGAAGACCTTCTCGATGCCGTCCAGTTCGATGAAGCCGGAGCCGTCCGAATCCATTGCGCGTTCCTCTCCAGTCGTCGGTTCCTCGGTCCGGCTCCGCCGTAACCCGCACTAACTGCCCGTGCTCCGGTACCCGCGCAGCCCCGCCCGCCACGCCAGCCCCGCCAGCGCGCAGCACCCCACCGCCACCACCGGCGGCAGGAACGCCACCCAGTCCGGCAGCCCCAGCGGATCGTCGCGGTCCATCACGTACAGCGCGGGCAGCCAGTTGACGAAGGCCAGCGGCACCACGAACGTCACCCCGCGCACCAGGTCCTTCGCGAAGACCGTGGGCGGGTACTGGAGCAGGGTCGTCCCGCCGTACGTGAAGGAGTTCTGCACCTCGGCGGCGTCCTGCGCCCAGAACTGGAACGCCGCGCCCGCCACGAACACCGCCGAGAAGATCACCGCGCCGCTGAGCACCATCATCGGGATCATGGCCACCTTCAGCGGCGTCCACGCGATGTCCACCACCGTCAGCGCGTAGCCGAGCACCAGCAGGCCCTGGGTGATCCGGCCCAGCCGCCGCAGCGCGAAACGGTCGGCGGCGACCTGGGCGAGCACCGGCACCGGGCGCACCAGCAGGGTGTCCAGGGTGCCGTCCCTGATCCGGCTGCCCAACCGGCCCGTGGAGCCCATGACCAGGTCGGCGAGGCCGAAGGCCGCGCCCGCCGCGCCGTACAGGAAGGCGACCTCGGGCAGCGAGTAGCCGCCCAGCCGGTCGACGTGCGAGAACATCATCAGGATCGCGAGGAAGTCGAACGCGGTCACCGCGAAGTTCCCGAAGGCCGTCATCGCGAACGACGCGCGGTAGGTCATCGTGGACCGCATCCACATGGCGACGATCAGGCCGTACGCGCGCAGCCCCTCCCAAAGAGGCGAGCGCGACCACTTCCCTTCGGCCTCGTACGCACCGCCGGCCACTTCCGTGGCGGAAGCCGTACTGCCGTCAGCCGTACGCGCGCCGACCGTACTTCCGCCGGCCGCACGCTCGCCGGCCCCGCCAGTGTCGTCGGCCGTACTCACGTCCGCCCCGCCCGTCTCGTCAGCCACCCTGCACCACCACCCGTCGCGTCGCCACGGACTGCACCAGCCGCCCGAGCGCCAGCAGCGCCACCGCCCAGCCGGCCTGGAAGGCGAACGCCCCCAGCAGCCCCCACCCCGTGTGGCGGCCGAGGAAGACGTCCGCCGGGACCTGGAGCAGCGACGACCACGGCAGCGCCCTCGCGATCTCGCCCAGCACGCCGGGGAAGAGCGTCAGCGGCAGCAGCATCCCGGAGAAGAACAGCCCCGCCAGGAAGGCGATCTGCCCCACGCCCGCGCCGTCCAGCAGCCAGAAGGCCGACAGGGCGACCAGATAGCGCACGGCGAAGCTGACCACGACCCCCAGGAACACCGAGATGAGGAACGCGAGCCAGACCAGCGGATCGGCCGGCAGCGCCAGGTCGAAGGCGAGCGCGCCGAGTGCCATCGGTACGGTCCCGCGCCCCAGCAGATGGAACGCGGCACGCCCCAAGTCACTCGCCAGCCACCACAGTTGGAGATCCGCCGGCCGGTAGAGATCGATCGCGATGTCGCCGGTGCGGATACGCTCCATCAACTCGTCCTCGAAGCCGCCGCCCATCATGGCGCAGGCCATCAGCAGCGCCTGGCCGAGCCAGACATAGGTGACGGCCTGCGAGAGGTCGTAGCCGCCGAGGTGGGGCCGCTGTTCCCAGAGCGCGATGTAGGTGTACGCCCCGATGAAGCCGAAGACGGTGTTGGTGAACACCCCGGCGGCCGTGGCCACCCGGTACGTCGCGTAGCGGCGGAACCCACCCACCGCGACGGCCGCGTACAGACGCACGTCAGCACTCCCCCTCGGTCCCGTTACGTGTGGTCTCCCCGCGCCGTTTCCGCTGTACGGCACCAAAGCGCACGACCCTAGCCCAAGGGGGTCAGCCACCGCGAGGGGTTATCCGGTCGGCGGCCCCACGCCGGTTCGACCGTGTTTCATGGTGCCGCAGACGAATCACCCGTACAGCCCGTACCTCCCGATATGACCCGGCCGAGGAGCCTCCGCACACATGAGCGACGCGCAGCAGCAGGGCTGGGCCCCGCGCGACCCGACGGACCACGGCTCCGGCAGAGACGGACCAGGGGGCGGGTCTCGCGGGAGAGGCACCGGCCGCAAGGGCCGCCGCAGGCGCACCGGCTGGCGCCGGATCCTCCCCACCTGGCGGATGCTGCTCGGCGCGTTCCTGATCTGCGCGTTCCTGCTGATCGGCGGCTTCATCACCGGCTACACGCTCGTCAAGATCCCGCCCGCCAACGTCGCGGCCGTCGCCCAGTCCAACGTGTATCTGTACGAGGACGGCAGCCAGCTCGCGCGCGACGGCGAGGTCAACCGCGAGAACGTGCCGCTCTCCCACATCCCGACGCACGTGCGGCGCGCCGTGCTGGCCGCCGAGGACCGGGACTTCTACAACGAGCCCGCCATCGACCCGCAGGGCATGGTCCGCGCCGCCTGGAACACCGCGACCGGCAAGGGCACCCAGGGCGGCTCCACGATCACCCAGCAGTACGTCAAGAACTACTACCTCGCCCAGGAACAGACCGTCGTCCGCAAGGGGAAGGAGTTCTTCATCGCGATCAAGCTCAACCGCGAGGAGAGCAAGACGCAGATCCTGGAGGGCTACCTCAACACCAGCTACTTCGGGCGCAACGCGTACGGCGTCCAGGCCGCCGCCCAGGCCTACTACGGCAAGGACATCCAGGATGTCGACACCGCGGAGGGCGCCTTCCTGGCCGCGCTGCTCAACGCCCCCAGCGCGTACGACGTCGCCGTCCACCCGGAGAACAGACCGCAGGCGGAGGGCCGTTGGGACTACGTGCTCGACGGCATGGTCAAGGAGGAGTGGCTCTCCCTCGCCGACCGGACCGCCATGGTCTTCCCGGTGCCCGGCAAGGCCAAGCCGTCGACCGGCCTGTCGGGACAGCGCGGCTACATCGTCCAGGCGGTCGAGGACTACCTCACCAGGAACAAGATCCTCGACGACAGCACCCTGGCCGCCGGCGGCTACCGGATCACCACCACGCTCCAGCGGCCGAAACAGAACGCCCTCGTCGACGCCGTCGACGAACAGGTGACGTCGAAGGTCGACGACAAGCGCCCGGCCGACCGCAACGTGCGCGTCGGCGGCGCCTCCATCGACCCCGCCACGGGCGGGGTCGTCGCCATGTACGGCGGTGTCGACTACACCCGGCAGTACGTCAACAACGCGACCCGCCGCGACTACCAGGTCGGCTCCACCTTCAAGCCGTTCGTGTTCACCGCCGCCGTCGAGAACGACTCGGGGACCCAGGACGGCGAGCGGATCACCCCCAACACCGTCTACGACGGCACCAACAAGCGCATGGTGGAAGGCCCGAACGGGTCCACCGGCTACGACCCCGCCAACGAGGACGACGTCTCGTACGGCCCCGTCACCGTCAGCGAGGCCACCGACAAGTCCATCAACGCCGTCTACGCCCAGATGGCCCAGGACGTCGGCCCCACGCGGGTCCGGAACACCGCGATCCGCCTCGGCATCCCGAGCGACACCCCCGACCTCACCGCGTCGCCGTCCATCGCGCTCGGCCCGGCCACGGCGAGCGTGCTCGACATGACGGAGGCGTACGCGACACTCGCCAACCACGGCCGGCACGGCACGTACACGATGGTCACGGAGATCACCAAGGACGGCGCGACCGTCCAACTGCCGCGCCAGCACCCGGCACAGGCCGTCAGCCGCCAGGCCGCCGACACCACCACGGCGATCCTCCAGAGCGTCGTGGAGGGCGGCACGGGCACGGCGGCCCAGTCCGCGAACCGTCCGGCGGCGGGCAAGACGGGCACCGCCGAGGACGACAAGGCCGCCTGGTTCGCGGGCTACACGCCCGACCTCGCGACCGTCGTCGCGATCATGGGCGCGGACCCGAAAACGGCCCAGCAGAGGCCGCTGTACGGAGCGCTCGGCCTGCCACGCGTCAACGGCGGCGGGCCGCCCGCGCAGATCTGGGGCCAGTTCACGGCGACGGCGCTTCAGGACACCGACCCCACGGACTTCGAACTGACCCTGGAGGACGGCGTGGACGAGATCGCCCCGCCGGGCGACGAGTCCGGCCGGCCCGAGGAGTCCTCGTCACCGGGGCAGTCGGAGAGCCCCTGGGACTCGGGACAGCCCGACGCGCCCGGCCGGAGCGCGGGGCAGGACTCGGGCGCGGCGCAGGGCCGGAGCGAAGGCGCCGACACCGGCGGAAGCCAGGGACAGACCCAGGGCCAGACACCGGGACAGACCAACGGCGGCGTGGGCGGCGGCGGTACGGACGGAGGTCAGGGCGACGGCGGCGCGCAGGGACAGGGCCAGGGACAGGGGCCGCCGAACGGTCTCACCGACGGACTCATCGGCGGCGGAGGCGGCGGAGGGGACAACAGGGGCGGCGCGGCGGCGGACGGAGGCACGGGCGACGGCGCGCCCCGTACCCCGCGTCCGCGGCAGTAGCCGTACCGGTGATCAGTGGCCGGACGTCGCCTTGAGGCCCACCACGGCCACCAGCAGCAGACAGACGAAGAAGATCCGGGCGGCGGTCGCCGGCTCGCCGAGGGCCACCATGCCCACGACAGCCGCGCCGGCCGCGCCGATCCCGACCCACACGCCGTACGCCGTACCGATCGGCAGCGTCCTCGCGGCCTGCGAGAGCAGCAGCATGCTGACGACGATCCCGGCGCCGGTGAAGAGGCTCGGCCACAGCCGGGTGAAGCCTTCGGTGTACTTCATCCCGATCGACCAGCCGACTTCGAGCAGACCGGCGACGATGAGCAGGACCCAGGCCATGGGAGCACCTCCGAGCGAGAACGCGGACAAGGGGTGCGTCGTCTTTCGCTTGACCCGGTACGGCGCGTCTCGTCGGGGTGTCCCCTCAACGTAGCAAAGAGACGGCGGAAGGGCCCGGTGACGATGGTCACCGGGCCCTTCCGTACTTCCGTATCAACGGCGCGCGAGGCGCTCAAGGCTCAGAGATAGAGCCCCGTGGAGTCCTCCGACCCCTCGAACCGGTCGGCCGCCACGGCGTGCAGGTCGCGTTCCCGCATCAGTACGTAGGCCACGCCCCGGACCTCGACCTCGGCCCGGTCCTCGGGGTCGTACAGCACCCGGTCCGCGGGCTCCACCGTCCGTACGCTCTGGCCGACGGCGACCACCTCGGCCCAGGCGAGACGCCGTCCGACGGCGGCGGTCGCCGGGATGACGATGCCGCCGGACGAGCGCCGCTCGCCCTCCGGGATGTCGGTCCTGACCAGCACCCGGTCGTGCAGCATCCGGATGGGCAGCTTGTCATGGGAGGTGTCGAGGGAATTGTCGCTCACCCCACGAACCTACCCGCCCGAACCCGCGCCGTACGCCGGAGGGGTGACCGCGCCCTCAGACCCGGCGACGGCGCACCGACATCGTGAGCAGACCGACCACACCGACGACGACCAGCGCCACCGGGACGAGCCGCTCCAGCCGTGGAGCGCCGTCGTCCGAGACGAACCTGCCCTTCACGTCCGACACCGTGCGATTCACCGCGACAAACGCCTTGCCCGCGGTCTGGTCCACCCGGGAAACCATCCGGGCCTTCGCGTCGCCCACGATCGTCTGCGGGTGGACCCGCACCCCGATCTCGTCGAGCGTCTCGGCAAGCTGGTCGCGCCTGCGGACGATGTCCGCCTCGATCTGCGCAGGGGTCCTGGCATCCGACACCGCGCTGCCTCCGTCGTCGTGTCCGGTTGGTTGGTCCTTCGATCCTTCGCCTTCACCGACAGTCTGTCAGCTCGGCAGCCGTCGCACCCCGCGGCGCCCCTACTACGCTCGGCCCGATACACCTGGGCGACCTGCCCGTACCCGTACCGAGGAGAACCATGAGCGAGCGACTTCAGCCCGGCGACACCGCCCCCGCCTTCACCCTGCCCGACGCGGACGGCAACGACGTCTCGCTCGCCGACCACAAGGGACGCAAGGTCATCGTCTACTTCTACCCCGCTGCCCTTACCCCCGGATGCACCAAGCAGGCCTGCGACTTCACCGACAACCTCGACGTGCTGGCCGGCGCGGGCTACGACGTCATCGGCGTCTCGCCCGACAAGCCGGAGAAGCTCGCCAAGTTCCGCGACAAGGAGAACCTGAAGGTGACGCTGGTCGGCGACACCGACAAGGCCGTCCTCACCGCTTACGGCGCCTTCGGCGAGAAGCAGCTCTACGGCAAAACGGTGACGGGCGTCATCCGCTCGACGATCGTCGTCGACGAGGAGGGCAAGGTCGAGCGCGCGCTCTACAACGTCCGCGCCACCGGCCATGTCGCGAAGATCATCAAGGATCTCGGCATCTGAGAGACGCGGACGCCGCGCGTCGAGAACGCGAACCGGAGCCCGGCCCGGCACCGCCCCGCCGTGCCGTGGCTCCGGCTTGCGGCCCCCGCCGCGCGGTGCGGAGGCTTTCCCCGAGGACGCACGTCCCCGAGGAGAGGAAACCGTCCCATGGCGGCACCCGAGCGCGACCAGGTTGCCGACTCCCCCGCGGTCCGGCGCCACCCGGCCCTCTTCCGCGCGCTCCGGCGCCGGAAGAACCCCCGACTGCGCAGGTCGGACATCACCGTCACCGACGAGGCCGCGGTCAAGCGGGCGGTGAAAGCGGCGGCGCTGGGCAATGCCATGGAGTGGTTCGACTTCGGCATTTACAGCTATCTGGCCCTCACCATCGGCCATGTCTTCTTCCCCACCGGCAACGAGACCACCGAACTCCTCTCCTCCTTCGCGACCTTCGCGGTGGCTTTCCTCGTACGGCCACTCGGCGGCATGTTCTTCGGCCCTCTGGGTGACCGCATCGGCCGCAAGAAGGTCCTGGCCATGACCATGATCATGATGGCGATCGGCACGGGCACGATCGGGCTGATCCCGTCGTACGACTCGATCGGCTTCTGGTCCCCCGCTCTGCTGATCCTCTTCCGACTGGTCCAGGGCTTCTCCACCGGCGGCGAGTACGGCGGCGCGTCCACCTTCATCGCCGAGTACGCCCCCGACAAACGGCGCGGATTCTTCGGCAGCTTCCTCGAATTCGGCACCCTGGCCGGCTATGTCGGCGCTGCCGGACTCGTCACCGGGCTCACCGCCTGGCTCGGCACCGGCGGCATGACCGACTGGGGCTGGCGCGTACCGTTCCTCGTCGCCGCGCCGCTGGGTCTCATCGGTCTCTATCTGCGGCTGAGACTGGACGAGACGCCCGCGTTCGCGAAGATGGAGCAAGGGACGGTCCACGCGTCCGAGGCCGCCGATCTGGTCGAGACCAGCACGGTCGCCGACCTCGGCAAGATCTTCCGCGGGCACTGGCCGAGGCTGATCCTCTGCGTCTGTCTCGTCGGCGCGTACAACGTCACCGACTACATGCTGCTGTCCTACATGCCGACCTACCTCTCCGACCAGCTCGGCTACAGCGACACCCACGGGCTGCTCATCCTGCTCGGCGTGATGGTCGTCCTGATGACGCTCATCCACCATGTGGGGCGTCTGAGCGACCACTTCGGCCGCAAGCCTCTCCTGATGACGGGCATGCTCGGCTTCCTGGTGCTCTCCCTTCCGGCGTTCCTGCTCATCCAGCAGGGCGGCTACCTCGCGGTCATCGCCGGGATGGCGATGCTCGGGCTCTCCCTGGTCTGTCTCCTCGGCACCATGTCGGCGGCCCTGCCCGCGCTGTTCCCCACGAGCGTCCGCTACGGCTCCCTGTCGGTCGGCTACAACTTCTCCGCGTCCCTCTTCGGCGGCACGACCCCGTTCGTGATCACGGGCCTCATCAGCCTCACCGGCGACGACCTGATGCCCGCGTACTACTCGATGCTCGCGGCCCTGATCGGGGTCGGCGCGGTGGCGTGCATGAAGGAGACGGCACGCCAGCCGCTGGAGGGCTCGCCCCCGTCGGTACAGACGAGGGAGGAGGCGGCGGCGCTGGTGGTGGCGATGGCGGCGGAGCGGCGGATCTGAGGCGGGTGGCCCTGCTCTCCCGGTCATGAGCAGATCCTCCCCCGTCGCCGTCGCGAGCGACGCGAGTTATCCACATTACGGACGTGACTAACCGATTAACGCCGGACACTTGAGATGGACCACGTCAACGGCGATCGGAGCGACGACCGCGCCGAGAACCTGCGGCCGCTCTGCCCGAACTGCCACGCGGTGACAGCCACGTGGTGCCGGGGTGGCGGAAAGCGCTCCCGCGACGGCTCGGCACAGGGCGCACAAGGCGCATAGGGCGTTATCGCGTGTCGGAACGCGCGCAGGCCCGATACCATGGCTGGCGACCAGCGGCCGTTGCTGAATTGGTATAAGCGCGACACTTAGGATGTCGTGGGAGAAATCCCATGTGGGTTCGAGTCCCACCGGCCGCACACGCCGATGGCCCCCTCCCGACAGGGACGGGGCCATCCGTGCGACTCAGCCCAGCAGCTCCCGCACCACCGGCACCAGCGCCCGGAACGCCTTGCCGCGGTGGCTGATCGCGTTCTTCTCCGCCGGGGTCAACTCCGCGCAGGTGCGGGTGTCGTTCTCGGGCTGGAGGATCGGGTCGTAGCCGAAACCTCCCGTGCCCGACGGGGCGTGGCGCAGGGTGCCTTGGAGTTGGCCCTCGACCACCCGTTCCGTGCCGTCCGGGAGCGCCAGGGCCGCCGCGCACGCGAAGTGGGCGGCGCGGTGCGGGGGTGCGATGTCGGCGAGTTGGGCCAGCAGGAGGTCGAGGTTGGCGCGGTCCTCGCCGTGGGTGCCCGACCAGCGGGCCGAGAAGATGCCCGGGGCGCCGCCGAGGACGTCGACGCAGAGGCCGGAGTCGTCGGCGACGGCCGGGTGGCCGGTCGCGCGCGCCAGGGCGTGGGCCTTGAGCAGGGCGTTCTCGGCGAAGGTGACGCCGGTTTCCTTGACGTCCGGGATGTCGGGGTAGGCATCCGCGCCGACGAGGTCGTGGGTGAGACCGGCGTCGGCGAGGATGGCCTTGAGTTCGGTGAGCTTCCCGGCGTTGCGGGTGGCGAGGATCAGGCGCGTCATGCGCCGATTATCCGCCCACGACCGGGGCGTTCGTCACGGGGTGCAGACCTTGCCGATCTCGGTGGCCGCGTCCGTCACGGGCGCGAGGTCGGGAGTGGCGTCGCCGTTCTCGATGGACTCGCGGACGGTGCCGACGCCGGTGCCGAGCTCGTCGACCGCCTTGCTGAGATCGGCGTTGTCGGTCTTGTCCTGGAGCTTGTCGAGCTCGGTGTCGATGTCGTTCAGGGCCTCTTCGGCCTGCGTCGGGTCGTTGGCCGCGGTGGAGATCGCCTCTTGGAGCTTGTCCACACTGGTGGCTATGGCGTCGGCGGTCTGGACGCAGTCGAGGGCCTTGTCGAGTGCGCCACAGCCGGCCGCCCCGGTGAACGTGAGCAGGACGGCGGCTATGGTCACCGCGGTGCGTCGGCGCGAGGCCATGGTCGGTTCCCTCCCTTGGTGCGGAGGGGCATACGGGCGATTCCGTACGCCCCTGCGAGTCGCGACTGTAACGACGCCGCACCACGCCTCTTGGTTGCTTCTTTACTTGGCGAGGGTCTCTTCCAGCACCGCGGCCTGAAGGGCGGCGAGGTCCGCGCAGCCGCTGGTGGCGAGGTCGAGGAGCGCGCCGAGTTCCTTGCGGTCGAAGGGTTCGGCCTCGGCCGTGCCCTGGACCTCGACGAAGCGGCCGTCGCCGGTGCAGACGACGTTCATGTCGGTGTCGGCGCGCACGTCCTCCTCGTAACAGAGGTCGAGCAGGGGCGCGCCGTCGACGATGCCGACGCTGATCGCGGAGACGGTCCCGGTCAGGGGCTTGCGGCCGGCCCTGACGATCTTCTTGGCCCTGGCCCATTCGACGGCGTCGGCGAGGGCGACGTACGCGCCGGTGATGGCGGCGGTGCGGGTGCCGCCGTCGGCCTGGAGGACGTCGCAGTCGAGGACGATCGTGTTCTCGCCGAGGGCCTTGTAGTCGATGACGGCACGCAGCGAGCGGCCGATGAGGCGGGAGATCTCGTGGGTGCGTCCGCCGATCTTGCCGCGTACGGCTTCGCGGTCGCCGCGGGTGTTGGTGGAGCGGGGCAGCATCGAGTATTCGGCGGTGACCCAGCCTTCGCCGCTGCCCTTGCGCCAGCGCGGGACGCCCTCTGTCACGGAGGCGGTGCAGAACACCTTGGTGTCGCCGAAGGAGATGAGTACGGATCCTTCGGCGTGCTTGCTCCATCCGCGTTCGATGGTGACGGGGCGGAGCTGTTCGTGGGTGCGGCCGTCGATTCGAGACATGGGGGTGAGCCTAGCGGGACGTGACTGAGGGGCTCGTTCCGGTTCTCCGCACGGTGTACGGGGGTTGTCCGGATCGAGCCCCTGGGCCGGGCGCGGGTTCGACCGCCCGGTGGCTCAGCCGCTCACATCATGTCTTCGATGTCGGCGGCGATCGGGTCGGCGTCCGTACCGATGACGACCTGGATCGCGGTGCCCATCTTGACGACGCCGTGGGCGCCGGCGGCCTTCAGCGCGACCTCGTCGACCTTGCTCGGGTCCACGACCTCGGTACGGAGGCGGGTGATGCAGCCTTCGACCTCTTCGATGTTCTCGATTCCGCCGAGCCCGGCGACGATCTTCTCAGCCTTGCTGGCCATGTCCTGCTCCCTGCTGTTCAAGGGGTGGTGTCCCGGTTCACCGCGCGTTGACCGCGTGTCCGATTTTTCACGTTAACTCACGGTTGGCCCATCTTCGCGGGCGGGTGACCGACCCGTACCGAAAGATAACGGTCACCGGTGGTACGCCGTCCGCGGCCCGGCCTCGGGAGCGTATCGCAACTGGTCTACACCACTGTGCCACGGGAGGACGCCGATGAGTTCGACGGGTGCCGATGCGTCAGCCGTCCCCCCGGCGCCCCGGCGACCGTGGTGGAACGGCCTGTTCCAGGGGCTCCAGAAAGTCGGGCGCAGTCTGCAGTTGCCGGTGGCCGTGCTCCCCGCCGCGGGTCTGCTGGTCAGTCTGGGCAATCTCTTCGACGCGTATCTGCACGGGCCCTTCTGGGACAAGACGACCAAGGTCTTCCTCCAGGGCGGCAACGCGATCCTCGACGGGAGCTTCGGTCTGCCGCTGCTCTTCTGCATCGGGGTCGCGATCGGCTTCGCCAAGAAGGCGGACGGATCGACGGCGCTGGCCGCCGTCGCGGGTTTCCTCGTCTACCACAACGTGCTGGCCGCGTTCCCCGCCGACGACACGGTCACCGACGCGCTGCCCGAGGGCACCCCGCAGAACCCGGGTGTGCTCGGCGGGATCCTGATCGGCCTGCTCACGGCGGTGGTCTGGCAGCGTTTCCACCGTACGAGGCTGGTGGACTGGCTCGGCTTCTTCAACGGCCGTCGCCTGGTGCCGATCCTGATGGCGTTCCTGGGGGTGATCCTCGGGGTGCTGTTCGGGCTGCTGTGGCAGCCGGTGGGTGACGGGCTGACGTCGTTCGCCAAGTCGCTGATCGATCTGGGCGCGTGGGGCGCGGGCATCTTCGGTGTCGCGAACCGGCTGTTGATCCCGATCGGTATGCATCAGTTCCTGAACACCTTCTTCTGGTTCCAGGCGGGCGAGTTCACCACGAAGGACGGGACCGTCGTCCAGGGCGATCTGACGCGGTTCTTCGCCGGGGACCCGTCGGCCGGGCAGTTCATGTCGGGCTTCTTCCCGATCATGATGTTCGGCCTGCCGGCCGCCGCGCTCGCGATCGCGCACTGCGCGCGGCCGGAGCGGCGCAAGCAAGTGGCGGGCCTGATGGTCTCGGTCGCCCTGACGTCGTTCGTGACGGGCGTGACGGAGCCGCTGGAGTTCTCGTTCATGTTCGCCGCGCCGCTGCTGTACGGGCTGCACGCGCTGTTGACGGGTGCGTCGATGGCGATCACCTGGGCGCTGGGGGTGCACGCGGGCTTCAGCTTCTCGGCGGGCCTGATCGACTACGTCGTCAACTGGCATCTGGACACGAAGCCTTGGCTGATCATTCCGATCGGGCTCTGCTTCGCGGTCGTGTACTACGTGACCTTCCGGTTCGCGATCACGAAGTTCGACATCCCGACTCCGGGGCGGGAGCCGGAGGAGCTGGAGGCGGAAGTGGAGAAGGAGAACATGGGGAAGTGAGGTGCGCGGGGTGAGCGGAGCGACCGGCCGGCCAACCGCCTGAGCCCGCACGACCGCCCTCGCAGGACCCCGCACGATCCCCGAACACCCCTCGGAAGTCCCCGAACAGACCCCCGGACAGGCCCTCGGACCCCTTGGTCCGGGGGCCCTTTCGCGCGTCCGCCGCACACGCGGGGCATCGAGTCCGGATCGAGAGATTTCGAAGGTTCCTTATTCAACCCTCACCATGCTACAACTGGTCTACACCACTCAAAGGTGTAGACCACATGGCCGCGCGCCGTGTTCCCGGGTCACCGCCACTCCCCATTGTCCCTGCTCCTGGCGGTGCCTTGTCCTCTGGAGGAAGTTGATGTCCACGGCCAGCGCCGCCCCCGCGGCGAAGAAAAAGGGCTCCGGCGTGATGTCCGTCATGCAGCGCATCGGCCGCAGCCTCATGCTGCCGGTCGCCGTGCTGCCCGCCGGCGCCCTGCTGGTGCGCCTCGGCAACCCCGACATGCTCGGGCGCGAGTCGTTCCCCACCTTCATCACCAAGATCGCCGGTTATATGGCCGCCGGTGGCGGCGCGATCCTCGACAACATGCCGCTGCTCTTCGCCGTCGGCATCGCCATCGGCTTCGCCAAGAAGTCCGACGGCTCGACCGCGCTCGCCGCGGTCACCGGCTATCTGGTCTTCCAGAAGGTCCTCGCCACCTTCACGGACGGAAATCTGCCGCAGGTCGCGAGCGTCGCCGACGGCAAGATAGTCATGTCGGACGCCCCCGTGAACGCGGGCGTACTCGGCGGTGTCGTGATGGGCATCGTGGTCGCCCTGCTCTACCAGAAGTTCTACCGGACGAAGCTGCCCGACTGGGCGGGCTTCTTCGGTGGCCGTCGTCTCGTCCCGATCCTGTCGGCCTTCGCCGGTCTGCTCATCGGCATCGTCTTCGGTCTCATCTGGCCCGTACTCGGCGCCGGTCTGCACAACTTCGGTGAGTGGCTGGTCGGCTCGGGCGCGGTCGGCGCCGGCATCTTCGGTGTCGCGAACCGCGCGCTGATCCCGATCGGCATGCACCACCTGCTGAACTCGTTCCCCTGGTTCCAGGCCGGTTCGTACGAGGGCAAGAGCGGTGACATCGCGCGCTTCCTCGCCGGTGACCCGTCGGCCGGACAGTTCATGACCGGCTTCTTCCCGATCATGATGTTCGCGCTGCCCGCCGCCTGTCTCGCGATCGTCCACTGCGCCCGCCCCGAACGCCGCAAGATCGTCGGCGGCATGATGCTCTCGCTCGCGCTCACCGCCTTCGTCACGGGTGTGACCGAGCCGATCGAGTTCACCTTCATGTTCATCGCGCCGGTGCTGTACGCGATCCACGCCGTGCTGACCGGTGTGTCCATGGCGCTGACCTGGGGGCTGGGTATGAAGGACGGCTTCGGCTTCTCGGCCGGCGCGGTCGACTTCTTCCTCAACCTGGGAATCGCGACCAACCCGTGGGGCCTGGCGCTGGTCGGGCTCTGTTTCGCGGCGGTCTACTACGCGGTCTTCCGCTTCGCCATCGTCAGGTTCAACCTGCCGACGCCGGGCCGGGAGAGCGACGAGGAACTGGCCGAACTCCAGAAGGCCGAGGCCAAGTAGGAGCACGTACCACCCCCTACGACCGCGTACGGGGTGGTACGGGATGACATGACGGTGCCCCCGGCCTTCCCGGCCGGGGGCACCGTCATGTATCCGTTCAGACCTCGTACACCGCGCCGGGGCGGGCCAGTTCGGCCGGTCCGCCGTACACCGCCCGCGCGTCGCTCAGGTTTCGCTCGGCGTCCGTCCACGGCGGGATGTGCGTGAGGACGAGCTTGCGCGCCCGCGCGCGGGCGGCGTGCTCGCCCGCCTCGCGGCCGTTGAGGTGGAGGCCGGGGATGTCTTCCTTGCCGTACGTGAACGCGGCTTCGCAGAGGAACAGATCCGTCTCCTCGGCCAGCTCCACCAAGGCCTCGCTGACGCCGGTGTCGCCGGAGTAGGTCAGCGATCTGCCGTTGTGCTCGACGCGGATGCCGAAGGTGTCGACGGGGTGGGCGAGCTTCTCCGTACGGACCGAGAAGGGCCCGATCTCGAAGGAGCCCGGCTTGAGCGTGTGGAAGTCGAAGACCTCGCTCATGGACTTGTCCGTCGGGGTGTCGGCGTGCGCGGTGGTGAGGCGCTGTTCCGTGCCGTCGGGGCCGTAGACGGGGATGGTGTCGCAGCGTCCGCCGTCGTGGCGGTAGTAGCGGACGACGAAGTAGCCGCACATGTCGATGCAGTGGTCGGCGTGGAGATGGCTGAGGAAGATGGCGTCGAGGTCGTAGAGACCACAGTGACGCTGCAACTCGCCGAGGGCACCGTTGCCCATGTCGAGGAGCAGCCGGAAGCCGTCGGCCTCTACGAGGTAGCTGGAGCAGGCCGATCCCACGGAGGGGAAGGAGCCCGAGCAGCCGACGACGGTGAGCTTCATGGAGCGTGAACCTCCGTGGCGTGGAAGGGGGGCGACGGGGGTCGTTCGGTCTGTCGAGCGTAAGGCGCTAAACGGCTGGTCGCTCCTCCACACCGGCCTGTTGTGGGGGAACTCACCTGCTCTGTCACCGGTTCGGGCGGACCTTGTCGCCGGGCGGCGGGCCGGGGATCGCGCCGCGCGCGGGCGGGGCGCGGCGGTACGGTCTGGGGCATGGACACGACCTGGTGGGTGGCTCTGATCGTCGTGGTGGTGCTGGCGATGGTCGCCACGCTCGTGGACGGGCGCGGCCGCAGCCCCCGGCCTCCGGGCGCGCGCTTCGGGCGCTCGCGGCAGCGGAGCCGGACGGACCGCAGGCCACCGCGGGGACCG